>NZ_PGET01000001.1:4680000-4980000 GCF_002797975.1 [Clostridium] celerecrescens 18A
TTTCATCAAATATAATTGGAACACTTTTTCAAGGAACATTAAATTTTCAACTATTTCGGTCTTGTAATAATCAACTGCCAATCCCTGTTGGCCCGCAATACTATTTTTCACGACCGATACCGGCTTTTTTGGCTGATATGTTTTCATTTTTTGTATGTGATTGTAATTCATGTTCAAATGAATGCTGTACCTATAGTATTGTAGTTTCGGTCGGTGGATCTGCTCCTGTTATTGGTAATGTCGGCATATTCGCAGCAAGGCTGGCAGCAATTGTAGTAGATAAACCGAACCATGATGATGACTGTCACCCCTGCAATAAACTTTGCTGTAAAGATAACAGGACTATTTTAAAATGCGGAACATCAGGCGGTGTATCAATAGCTCCAGGTACTTTGGCAGGTACTGCATCTACCGTCAGTACGCTCTCTTTAAATACTTCCTGCTTATGTGAGCCATGCGTAAAGCTTGAATTTGCAAGCACGATAGCTTATTCAAGTCCTACTACTGCGGATAGCACCGTTGTAAATTTTCAGGTATTTAAACTTTGCAACAATCAGCTTAACCCAATACCAGTTGGTCCGCAATTGGTTTTTTCAGTTCCATATACAACGGTAATAGTTCCGCCAGCAGCACCTGGATTTTCTGGTACTTCAACGTTTTCTTTCTTTGTTTGCGATTGTGAGATCTGCAACCATGAATGCTGCACCTATTCTGTGGTAGCAACTACAGCAACGGCTGATGCTGCTGTTACAATTTCCAACGCAAGGCTTTCCGCAATAGCCGCAGATCATAACTGCAGATGCTGTTAATTTAAAATATTAAAACTTTACTGCTATAAAAGGCTCTGATCATTATCCGGGCCTTTTATTTTGCTAGAAAAGTCATCCTCAATTTCTACCAAAATTAACGTAACATAGTCATCTCTGTTTTTAGTACCTATCTCAAATATAAGATACTCCTCATAAGCATTTTTTCCTAGGTTTATCTGATGTTCCTTTGCGTACTGCATAATTTCTGTATACATTTCACTGATCCTTGGATAACTTCCCTTATAATAAACCTGGAGATACCAACCCTCTTTTCGCACAAGAGTGTTGTTTTTTTTATCAGCATTATTCGTTTTCGTATACAGATAGGAAAAGCTGTCAAATCTTTTATCACGGATATTATCAATGGTAAGCGATGCTCCCAGAAAATCAATCATACTTGCATTGCTGTTATTGCGGAATGCGATCAGCTCTGTTAAAAAGTTTGGGTAAGAGTTGTCATTGTCATTATCCATTAAGGTACTGCATAGCGCTTTCATGCTTTTATGATAAGCCGTCTCTATCATATTGTAGTCCACGGATAAGGCATTTTCTGTTAGTTCTTTAAGGGAGTCGATCTCACGTTTCGTGTTTTTTAACTTTTTAATTTCCTTAGACACTTCATTTGACTTTTGTTCCAGTAAATCTACCAGCTTTGCAGGATTTCTTTCATCCATATACTTTTTAATTTCTTTTAATGGCATTCCCAGCCTTTTTAATGCAGAGATAATAGAAAACGTATCGAATTGGCGGAAAGAGTAATAGCGGTAACCATTTTCTTTTATGATCTCAGGCTGAAAAAGCTTTATCTGATCGTAATGAAATAAAATATGCTTAGGAATTCCGCAGATTTTTGCAAACTCTCCTGTTGTTAAGTATTCATTTTTATCTTTAGACATAAAGTTACCTCAGTTCTATGCTGCATATTACGAATTTCATGTTTGCAGCCGCAGTATTGACACATGGAGTTTTTTTTTCTTG
Organism: [Clostridium] celerecrescens 18A; assembly: GCF_002797975.1. Taxonomy (NCBI): domain Bacteria; kingdom Bacillati; phylum Bacillota; class Clostridia; order Lachnospirales; family Lachnospiraceae; genus Lacrimispora; species Lacrimispora celerecrescens. The sequence goes on from NZ_PGET01000001.1 coordinate 4,681,788, forward strand.
ACTATAAGACAACCTTATAGTTTATAATAGTCAAACAGCCTTTTTCTGTCAAGGATTGCGGCTGAAATTTTATATGTATTTATACAGTAAAGCGAAAGGAGTCATGTTATGAAGTTAATGTTAAAATATCTGAAGAGATATCCGAAGCTAATTCTGTTAAACATCATAGGAATCTTTAGTTTTGTAGTAGTACAGCTGGGGATTCCCACGGTTATGGCGTGGATGATTGATAACGGAATAGGCGATGGTGATATCGCTTATATTAAGAAAATGGGAGGAATTATGCTGATAGTCTGCATTCTTGGAGGTGCAGGCACCATTTTATTAACTTTCGCTTCATCAAGAATTTCAACCTATATGATTCGGGATATCAGAAATGATGTTTTTGCGCAATCGCAGAGATTTTCCCATACAGAATACAATAAATTTGGTGTGTCTTCTATGATTACCCGAACAACAAATGATGCATTTCAGTTAATGTTGTTTTCCAATTTGTTGTTTCGTACTGCGCTTCTGGCTCCAGTCATGATTATTATCAGTGTTTTTATGACGATCAAAACAAGTGTTAATCTCTCTATGGTTATCGGAGGAAGCTTTCCATTTATAGTAGCGGGAGTCATAATCATTGCCAAATTAACCAATCCGCTTTCCGAGAAGCAGCAAAAAGGTATGGACCGGCTGAATCGGATTTCAAGAGAAAACTTAACCGGGGTACGTGTGATCAGAGCTTTTCGAAAAAGCGAATATGAATCAGAACGTTTCGCAGAAACCAATGACGACTATGCCACTAATTCAAAGAAGTTATTTAAAATCATGTCATTTACGCAGCCGGCCTTTTTCTTCTTACTGCACCTTGCAATGATGGCTGTATTTTGGATATCAAGTTTAATGATTGATAAAGGAACTTTACAGGTTGGACAGTTAGTTGCATTCTTAGAGTATCAGTTTCATGCGATGTTCTCCATCATGCTATTTTCCATGGTATTTGTAATGTATCCAAGGGCGCAGGTTTCTGCAAACCGTATTCAGGAATTATTAGATGAAGAGCCGTTAGTAAATAATCCTGCAGATGGTATTACAGCTGATAATAAAGGTGTGGTTGAATTTGACCATGTTACGTTCCAGTATCCGGATGGTGAGCTCCCGGTGATAAAGGATGTATCTTTTACTGCGAACAAAGGGGAAACCGTGGCATTTATCGGCAGTACGGGCAGCGGTAAGAGCACATTGATTAATTTAATTCCAAGATTTTATGATGTGACAAGCGGTTCCATTAAAATTGATGGTGTGGATACACGTAACTATGACTTAAAGGCGCTCCGTCAGAAGATTGGCTTTATCCCACAAAAAGCTTTTTTATTTAAAGGAACCATAGAAGAAAATCTTAAATTCGGCAATCCCAATGCTACGCCGGAAGAAATAGATCATGCAATTGAAATAGCGCAGGCAAAAGAGTTTATTCAGAATAAGCCGAACAAATTACAGGAATTTATAAGCGAAGGTGCAAAAAATGTATCAGGAGGTCAAAAACAAAGGATCTCGATTGCAAGAGCATTGGTCAGAAAACCTGAAATCTACATTTTTGATGACAGTTTTTCTGCACTTGACTATAAAACAGATGCTACCTTGCGGGCCGCCCTTAAGGAAGAAACAAAAGAATCCATTGTATTCATTGTGGCACAAAGAATTAGTACCATCATGAATTCGGATAAAATTATTGTTCTGAATGAGGGCGAAGTGGTAGGTATGGGAACCCATAAAGAATTATTAAAGTCGTGCAATGTATATTATGAAATTGCAGATTCACAATTAACAAAGGAGGAATTGGAGCGATGAGAAAATTATATCCATATATAAAACCATACTTGAAATTTTTTATCGTAGCGATTCTCCTTACGGTAGCATACTCCGGTTTCTTATCAGCAGCGCCAATGGTGGAAGGTTTCATTACAACCAGGCTAAAAGATGATGTTGTAGATATCGTGAACAAAGTTCCTGGGGCAGCCATCAGTTTTTCCTATGTTATTAAAATCTTAAAGCTGTTGCTTGCTATTTATATCGGAAACGTACTTAGCAGCTTTGGTTCGCAGTATTTCTTGACTAATGGTATACAAAATGCAATGCGTGATTTAAGAAATGATGTACAAAGAAAGATTGCAAAGCTGCCAATCAGCTATTTTGATAAACGTTCCGTCGGAGACATTCTCAGTATCATTTCAAATGATATCGATACTATGTCAAATGCGCTGCAGCAGAGTTTATCAAGGATATTGAGTGCTGTCTTATCCATTATTTTAGCAATAGTACTAATGTTTTATATTAATCCAATAATGGCTACTGTTGCTGTTTTGCTGATACCGGGAAGCGCTCTGATCATGAAATTTATTATGAAGCGTTCTTCCGTTATGTTTAGCAGACAGCAGGATGCACTTGGTGACTTAAATGGTTACATTCAGGAAAGATATACCGGGTTAACCGAAATCAAACTATATGGAAAGCAGGAAGATTCCATAGAACAGTTTAAGGAGATTAACAACAATCTTTGTGAAAACGGATTTAAGGCACAATTTATATCCGGATTGATGTCGCCGTTAATTTCCTTCATTACGTACCTTGCAATTGTAGCTGTTTGCATATTAGGTGCGACTTTTGCAATCACAGGTGCCATAACGGTTGGTCAGCTTCAGGCATTTATCCGATATATGTGGCAGTTAAATGAGCCGCTGGAACAGGTATCACAATTGTCTGCTTCCATTCAGTCTGCGATTGCGGCATCAGATAGAGTATTTAAGTTTCTTTCTGAATCGGAAGAGGTCCCGGAGATTTCTGCTCCGGTAAAAATAGAGGACTTAAAGGGAAATGTTACCTTTGAAGATGTCTCTTTTGGCTATAATAAAGATAAAATGCTCATTGAACATTTGAATATTAACGTAAAGAGCGGCCAGATGGTGGCAATCGTAGGTCCGACCGGCGCCGGAAAAACCACGCTTATTAACCTTTTAATGCGTTTTTATGACGTAAATAAGGGCGCAATTAAGGTTGATGGTGTGAAAATTAAGGATATGAAACGGGATGATCTTCGTTCCATCTTTGGTATGGTGTTACAAGACACCTGGTTATTTAACGGAACGATCGCAGATAATATAAAATACGGAAAAGAGGAAGCAACGCAGCAAGAGATTGAAAATGCAGCAAAAACAGCTAATGTAAATCATTTTATTAAAACACAGCCAGATGGCTACCATATGATATTAAATGAAGAATCCTCAAACGTATCGGTTGGTGAGAAACAGCTTTTAACAATAGCGAGAGCTTTCCTGGCAGACCCGGCTATTTTAATCCTTGATGAAGCGACAAGTTCTGTTGATACAAGACTTGAATTAATGCTTCAGACCGCTATGAAAAATATCATGAAGGGCAGAACAAGCTTTGTTATTGCACACCGCCTCTCTACGATCAGAAATGCAGATTTAATCCTCGTTATGAATAACGGATCAATTATTGAACAGGGAACCCATGATGAATTAATAGCCAGAAAAGGATTTTATGAAAAACTGTATATGAGTCAGTTCCAAAATCAAGCTTAAATATTAAAAAAAGCAGGCCCCTGTAATTGGGAGCCTGCTTTTGGTTTATCTGCTATTCAACTCTTCCAGTACGTCTAATACTTCCCAAAGCCCGTTTATGGAATAATCCGCAAGACTGCGGTCAAAACCAAACCTGTCATCAATAATGGAGGCCACAGTCATTCCTGCTCCATGACCTGCCATGATCCCATAGGTAGAATCTTCCACCACAAGGCATTCCTTTGGTTCACGCTTTAGGGTGTCTGCCGTATGGAGATAAATTTCCGGATTAGGCTTGCTTTCCTTAAATTCCTCGCCGCTTACAATGTAGTCAAAGTCATCTTTCAGCCCGCAGGACGTGAGCACGTCTTCAATCCCTGCCCTGCTGGTAGAAGATGCCAGTGCCACCTGATAACCTCTGCGGTGAAGCTCCTTTAAAATCTCCGGGACTTCCTTTCTTAAAATAGAAGGGTAATCCGGGCGGCAATCGGCCCAAAGTCCTGCATATAGCTCTTGGAACGTGTGGGAATCCACATCCTCTCCAATTACGTCACTTACAATCTCCATCGTCCTTTTCGTGGTGGATCCCACCACGGCAAACAGCGCTTCTCTGTTGATCTGGGGGTACTTAAGCTTCAGTTTTTCATACATATGGTTCAAATATATGATTTCGCTGTCGATCAGAACCCCATCCATGTCAAATATAACTGCTTTTATCATTGGTCAAATTCCTTCCTCAAAGTCCTCAGACGCTTCTACCGGTTCATATTTGTATTTTCCGATCTGAGTTTTTCCTATTTCAATAATTTCATCTGCCAGTATGTCTGCTTCCGGTATCTGGCCCATCATGCAGCGCATTGCCAGTTCAACGGTCATGCCCAGGTTCGTTCCGTAAAGGACCTTTATCCGCTCATCCCCGATGCTTAACATCACTGCATTTTTAAAAGGGGAGCCTCCCAGAATATCGCATAGAACGAGGATTTGTTCACAGTCCTGTAAGCGGTCGAAGGCGGCCCTTAAATGCTCCTTTAACTGTTCCTCGCTGTGTTCCCCCTTAAAATCGACTGGTATTATAAAATCCTGATGGCCGGTTAGAAGCTCTACAGCGCTTGAAATTCCGGTTGCAAATGCTCCGTGGCCTGTAATAATGATTCCAATCATAATATCCTCTTTCCTGCCCGCGTTTTTGGGCATATAGCTATTCCCTCGGGGCGATTCTCCATTCAGATTAATCTCTGTAAACGACAAAGTCGAATCGGTGAGTATTGCCGGGATAGGTTTCAATGCTGTAATCGATGGGACGTTCGTACTGGTCGTAGGCGATGCTTTCCAGCATGTGAACCGGAGAGTCTTTCTCTATGTGAAACAGGTGGGCCTGTACCGGATCAATGATTTCCGCCCGTATGGATCGGACCGCCTTAGCCGGATAGATTCCATATACATCCTTCATGATGTGATAAAGTGATTCTGTTCCATAATCATGGGCTTCAATTCCCGGAAAAAGATCCATGGGAACAAAATTTTCTATGAAAGTAAAAGGACGTTTGTCCGCATAACGCATGCGCTCCAGATGAAGGCAGTGCTGTTTGGGATCCAATCGCAGTTTTTCGTAAACCCGGGCATGATATGGGATGATTTCTTTTTTCTTTAAATCGGTTCCAGGCTTCATGCCGATCATGGCCAGCTCTTCCCGGTAGCTGACAAGCTGCATCAAAAATATTCCCCGGTCTGTATTTGCTCTCACGAAGCTTCCGGAGCCCCGCTTCCTTTCCAGCAGTCCAAGCTTATTCAGTTCTCCGTAGGCCTGTCGGACGACAGGGCGGGAAATGCCGAATTTGCGGCATAGCTCATCCTCTGTGGGCAGCTTTTGTCCCGGGATCAGGGTTCCGCTTCGGATCGCCTTAATCAGGCAGCTCTTTAACTGTTCATACAATGGAACAGGACTATATTTATCAATTTGTATAAATTCAAACTTCATGTACACACCTCCATGGCTGGGAAACCCCATTAGTACAGTATATCATTGAGAGATTTTACCTGCAATGCTATTCTAACGGATATCCAGCATAGCTAAAGGGGCCATACAGGAGAAGGTAAATTCTTCCAGCTCTTCCTGTACGGCCCCCGGCAGAATTCTATTAGATTCCTTCCGTGAGTTACATGATTTTAAAGAAAGACAATACGATTGATACAAGAATGATAAGAATGATCAGCATCAGCGTATTAACATGTTTTTTCTTAAACAGCCAGTAAAGGGTGAATACAAACCCCAAAGGCAGTATGTTCGGCATAATGGAATCGAAGATTGCCTGTATGGATACGCCGCCGGGAGCTACCAGCGTTTCTGCAAAATGAAGGGATACGTAGCTTGGGATCAGACCGCCTACTACCATCATGCCCAGAATGCCTGCAGCCTTTGTAATGGCGCTGGCATTGGAACTGATTAAATCAACGGCTCCCACACCCATGTTATATCCCATGCGCCCAAACCACAGTCTTGATATAGCTCCTAAAAACCAGATGGCTATATAAAGGATAGGACCAAGTACTGATCCGCCGCTGGCAAGAGAACAGCAGATAGCTGCTGAAATGGGAAGTAAGGTAAACCAGAAGATGGCGTCTCCCAGTCCTGCCAGTGGGCCGAATAAACCGGTTTTAATTCCCTTGATCAACGATCTGTCCTGTCCGTTTTCTTCCAGGGAGAGGACAAGACCCTGAAGGAAGGTTGCCATATGGGGCTCGGTATTGATAAAGTCCATGTTGTTTTTCATGGCATCTGAGATCTCTTCCTTCTGGTCCCCGTAAATCTTCTTTAATCCGGGAAGCAGTCCGAGGCAGAAGCCGGGAGCCTGCATGCGCTCAAAGCTGAAGCAGGACTGTTCTAATATGGAAAGCAGGCTCATCTGATTAATATCTTTTTTTGTCAATTTATTTCTAGATACCTTCATCGTCAGCACCTCCTACAGTTACGGCGTTCTTTCTGATCGTTTCATCATTAAGATAACCGATGAATGCAACAGCGATTCCTGCGATAGCTACCGGAAGGATATTGCCCAGTTTCAAGAATGTCATCATTAAGAAGCCTATAAAAAGATATGCCACGTTCTGCTTCTTAAGCATGACAACAAGGAGCAGGGTAAGACCGACTGCAGGGAGCAGGCCGCCGGAAATTTCGAATCCGTGGATCAGCCATTCCGGGAACATGTTTACAAATCCTGCGATCTGGGTCTGTAATGCAAAAGCAGAAAGAAATGTGATCAATGCGTAGATTCCGGCTTTAATTGCAACTCCAAGAAGAACGATCTGTGTAAATTTCTTCGTGTCTGCGTTCTCACATGCGTGATCCAGGGGACGTAAAAAACCTGCAAAAGTAGTATTGCAGACAATTCCGACCCACTGTGCCAGCAAAGCGAAGGGCAATGAGAGTCCCAGAGCTGTTTCTGCGCTCTGGCCAGTCGTGAATGCGATGACTGTTGTCATCATGCCTGCCATCAGGGGATCAGGCGGAACGGTACCGCCTACGGTCAGCAGTCCCAGATAAGAAAGCTCTGCAACGGCGCCCGCAGCCAGGCCTACCTGAACATCACCCAGGATTATTCCGGCGAAGAAGGCGACAACGATGGGACGGAACCAGAAAAAGGCTTCCCAGCAGGCGTCACAGGCACAGATAAAGGCCAGTAAAGCCAGCAAAATCCCCTGGATTAAAGTAATTTGCATAAAAAACCCTCCTTTTATTGAACCGCAGGTTTCTTCCTGCGGTTTTCATCATTATTGCTTTTGGAATTCCAGGCATATAGGTATGCCCGCAGGGTATTTCATCTCATTCTTTCTAGACCTGACTAATATTTTTACTTCACCTCAAAATCATGCTTTTTATCTCCGGGAGCGATCTGGATATACACATCGATGCCTTTTCCCCGAATCAATCTCAAATCCTCTAAGTCCTGTTCATCCAGATACACATGAGGCTCGTTTGATACCTTCTTTCCCGGAGCTACATGCATGTTACCGATGCAGAGCTTATCGATGGGAACTCCTCCCTCAACCAGGGCTCTTGCAGACCGTGGATTTCTTACTACTATAAATATCTTCTGGCTTGGCGCTGCTTTATGGATGACTTCAATTGTTTTTTGAAGTGTAAAGAATCGGATCCCCACGCCGGTGGAATCGGCGGTCATCTTCATCAGAGATTGCTGGACCGGATCACCCGCAGCCTCATCGTCTGCGACTACGATCAGATTACATCCGATGGCTCCCACCCAGGAGCATCCCACCTGACCATGTACCAGCCGGTTATCGATCCTTGTTAATAGAATGTTGGGCATATGTTTGTCACTCCTTTTGAAATTTGTATCCTCAGATATTTTGTACTATTTTATATATTTTCACTCTCTTTTATTAAAAAAGTATAAATAATGTATAAATAAATAATAGTATCATGAAGAAAGTTTGTCAATATGTAATTACAAATATTTGTATGTTTTCGATACATTATTGACTATGCTTAGGGATATGATATAATTATTGCACAAAATACTTTCTAACTCATTTTTACCAAAACGAAAAAAGGAGCGGTAACAAAATGAATGAAAAAATAAAAGAAACAATGATGACGTATGTGAAAGAGTCTCCTGAGGTAATGCTTAATATTATTAAAAACCGGAAGGAACTGACAGCTCCGCTGATCGCAGAATATGAAAAGGGAAATTACAAAACCGTCTGGATTGTGGCTTCCGGGTCCTCCTATAATGGTTCGTACTGCGCACGCCAGTTTATGAGGTATTACTTAAAATCTGAAGTTAAGATCATATCCCCCTTCACCTTTCTTAGCAGTGAACATGATTTTACGGACAGGGATTTTGTTTTTGTCGTTTCCCAGAGTGGGTATAGTACCAATTCCATTGATGCGCTTAAGATGATCCGCGGGCAGGGACGCACCTCAATCGGAATTACAGGAAGTATCTCCAGTGATATGAAAGATTATGCGGATGTGCTGATCGATTATGGGGTTGGAGTGGAAACCGTAGGCTATGTGACAAAGGGTGTAACCTCGTTTGCCTTGTTTCTCATGCTGTTTACTCTTGAAGCTGCCGTTAGAAAAGGACTGATGGCGGAGGAAGAGGCAGAATCAGTATGCCGGGATATGGAGAAGGCAGCCCGGATTCATGAGACGGTGCAAATAGAAACCATGAAATTCTATGAAGATCATTATAAAGAATTTACCTCCATGGAAAATGCTTATGTGTGCGGATTAGGCGCTAATTACGGCACAGCACTGGAAGGCGCATTAAAGTTAGGTGAGACGGTAAAGATCCCTTCTGTAGCTTATGAGTCTGAGGAATTTCTGCATGGTCCTAATCTTCAGATGACTCCCGGTTATACGGTATTTCTCATTGACGGAGGAAACTGCAGCAGCCGGATCCAGACCATTTTTAAAGCCTGCCGGGAGGTAACTGACCGGTCGTTTTTAATAACCAATCAGCCTGGGTACACCGGAGAAGGGATTTTAAACCTTCCGGTGGAGCTGCCGGAGCTTTTAACCCCCTTATGCTTCCTGCCGTTTTTCCAGATCCTTGCATATCAGGCAACCACAGCACTAAACCGCTGGAAGCAGCATCCTCTGTTAAAGAAGATGAAAGATACTGCCGCATGCAAAACGGAAAACTATGAGAATCAGGATGAGGATGATTGATTCTTAAAGGAGACTATTTATGGGGAATATGAAGATCAGCCAGAAAGAACTGGCCGCTTATTTTGACCACACGCAGTTAAGAGCCTTTGCATCCCATCAGGATTTTGTAACTCTCTGCGAGGAGAGCATGGAATATGGCTTTAAGATGGTAGCCATCAACCCGGCGCAGGTGGTCCGCTGCCGGAAGCTTTTGAAAGGCAGCTCTGTCCATGTGGGCGCAGCGGTGGGATTTCCGTTAGGGCAGACAACCATAGAAGATAAGATGAATGAAACAAAGACTGCCATTTTAAACGGATCTGATGAGATCGATTACGTGATTAATATTACGGAACTAAAAGAGAAAAATTACAGCTTCATAGAAAAGGAAATGGCAGAGATAACGGAAATCTGCAGAAAAAACAAGGTGATTTCAAAGGTGATTTTTGAAAACTGCTATCTTACAGACCAGGAGAAAGAGGAATTGTGCCGGATCGCGTTGAATGTGCATCCGGATTATATTAAGACCTCCACCGGATTTGGAACTGGCGGGGCGACCTTTGAAGATGTGGCACTGATGAAGCGAATGGTAGGAGATGAAATTAAGATAAAGGCGGCAGGAGGTGTAAGGACCCTGGATACTGCTCTTCAGATGATAGAGCTTGGAGTCAGCAGAATCGGTTCTACAGCAAGTGTTTTTATCGTGGAAGAGCTTAAGAAACGTATGTAGGCTGGAATGCCCCTTGAGAAGTATTTTTATTTCCTGTAGTGAAAAGCTGTTAAATGACCGATGTGTACTGCTCATTAGGTCATTTAACAGCTTTTTTAACACCTTTCTTAACACCTTTTAATAAGATAATGGGAAACAGGCATTGCATTTGTTGCGGGAAAATATTATAATACGGAAATGCAAAATTTCTTAGCTGATATACCAAGGAGGCACACATGGTTCATGTTAAAAACATATTTAAAATTTTTGCCGGTGATATTAAACGCATTGCGTTTAATCCGGTAGCAGTCATTATTGCTCTGGGGCTTACACTGATCCCAGCTTTATATGCATGGTTTAACATCGCTGCAAGCTGGGACCCTTATGCCAATACAAAGGGACTTAAGGTTGCGGTTGTCAACCTGGATAAGGGGGCTTCTATTGACGATATATTTGACACGGATATTGATGATTCTTCCATTAATATTGGTGAAATGATTCTTGATGAACTTAGAAAAAATGAACAGATAGGCTGGCAGTTCGTCAATAAGGAAGAAGCAATCGATGGAGTGGAATCCGGGAAATATTATGCGGCAGTTATCGTTCCCGAGGATTTCAGCCAGAAAATATCAAGTGTCCTTACCTCTAACATTGAGCGCCCGGTGCTTGAATATTATGTAAATGAGAAGAAAAACGCCATTGCCACAAAGATCACCGGCAAAGGGGTGGAGAGCGTACAGCAGCAAATTAATGAAACCTTTATTAATTCTACCTCAAAGGTGGCTGGGAAGGCCTTAAACAAATATTCAACCAACTGGGATACTGACAAGGAAACGGACAGAGACGATGCCGTCAGCACTCTTACGGATGTAAAAACAGATTTGAATCAGCTGGTGGATACCATTACCATGCTTCAGTCCACTCTCCGCACCGTCAACAGCTTAAATGGCGGTATGAAGGGGACTCTCCCGGATGTGAGCAAAATGATCGATTCCGGCGGACAAACGGCTGAAAGTGCAAAAACCCTGATCGATTCCTCCAGAGGATTCTCTGATACAATGACAGGAGGTATTAGAGATACCCTGGATAATATTAACCAGGTAGAAGAATCCGTGTATGAGTCCTTTCAGGTGATCGGCAAGCTGACGGACACATCCGCTGACGGAGCACTGGATGCATTAAAAGCCACGGAAAATCTGGTCACAGGAAGCATCAATCAATGCAACAGCGTAAACAAGGTTTTAGGGACAATTAACCAGAAGCTGCCCATTCCATTAAAAGATATTACAACTCTTCAGCAGAAGCTTTCAGATACCGTTAAACAGCAGCAGGAACTGGTCCGGAAGCTGCAGGCTGCACAGCAGACTGTAAAACAGACAAAACGGCTGCCGGATACCATGGAGAAGGATATTGGAGACACTCTTGACGGGGTCACCAACTCCATATCAGACGTACTTAACTTTTACACCGGTAAGGTGGAGCTTCCTTTAAAAGACAGTCTGGATAAGACCTATGATGCCCTGGGTACTACTGCGGGAGCTTTAGACAGCATTGGAGGCATGGTAGGGCAGATCGATACCACCCTTGACAGCGTAACAGCCTCATCCCAGAGCCTGATCGAGGCTTTAGACAGTGCCGTCAGCCTGATGAACAGGAGTCAGGAGCGGGTGGATGATATGATCGACAACGTGAACAAGCTGGCGGATAATGAGAAGCTAAATAAGATCATGGACATCATGAAGAATGACCCGGATCAGCTCAGTGATTTTATGAAGATGCCTACGGATATGGTTACCAACAAAATCTACCCGGTAGAAACTTATGGTTCCGCCATGGCTCCGTTTTATACCATTCTGGCCATCTGGGTGGGAGGACTCATTTTGGTGGCTTTGGTAAAGACTAAGGTAGAAGAGAGCAGATCGAAAGGGCTTAAGCTGTATGAAACCTATTTTGGAAGGTATCTCACCTTTATGCTGTTTGGAATCGCCCAGGCGCTTGTGGTGGCTTTGGGAGATTTGTATATGTTAAAGATCCAGTGCCTTTATCCGGGAAAATTTGTGCTGGCAGCAGTGGCAGCCAGTATCATATTCACCAATATCATTTATTCCATGACGGTTTCCTTTGGGGACGTGGGCAAAGCGATCGTGGTAGTCTTTATGGTCATTCAGGTGGCAGGCTCCGGCGGCACGTTTCCCATACAGGTAACTCCCCGGTTTTTCCAGATGGTAAACCCATTGCTTCCATTTACTCATCTCATCAATGCTATGAGAGAGTGTGTAGGAGGTACTTACGGGAATGATTATTGGATAGATATACGAAATGTGCTGGTCTATATTCCTATATCACTGTTGGTTGGAATCGTATTGCGGAAGAAGGTGTTAAAACTGAATGAATTTTTTGAAGAAAAACTCAGCCAAACAGGGATCATGTAAGATGGGAAAGGAAAAAAAGCCGCCGGGAATCAGAAGGCGGCTGGCCTGGGCCGGCGGGGTGGTACTGCTTTTAATATTTCTCGGCGTTTGGGTATGGAATTATCTTCCGATCCATTATGCAAGATTTTACCTGACACGGTCGGCATTGCAAACCAGAGGGCGGTTAATGGATTTATGGGGCAAGGACAAGGAAGGAAAAGGGGCAGAGGAAGATTCCCTGAAGCTTATAGCTGATGAAGTGGATTGGAATGGTCATTCTGTGCTGATACTTCCGGGAGGGTTTGGCATCAACTGGAAGGAGCAAAGGGATGAAAAACATACCTTTACCCAGGGAAGCCTTGATGTGTATTTTCTTGGGGCCATAAGGGATGGAGTCCATTATTGGGCTGACAGAGATAATGCCGTAATATCCATACCTGGGATGAAAGGACCTACCATAAGAACCAGCCAGGATACATTAAAAGAGGTTATCGGTTTTTCCATTGTCCCGGAAGAGAGAGACCATTTAAGAGATCAGCTTAAAACCTTGAAAAAGGATACCGTCCAAATGATGAACCAGAGCCATATGGAGTTTGTCAGCAGGGATAAGAGTGGCGTAACCATAAAGGCATCAGTACCTTCCGGTCTCTTTGACGCCTATTTGAGTAAGGCAGGAGAACTGCTTAGAGCGGGGCCCGGAAAGGATATGAAAGAATGGGGACAGATGTTAGAGGAACGGAAGACCCAGGGAGAGGCTCAGGAAATATTCTTTATCATTGACAAGGGGCTGCATATCACGGAGATCAAAGTGGAGGGTCTGGCTGATATGAGCCTTTTACTGGAGTCTAATGAAGGGCTGTCAGTAGCAGGAAGTATAATGCTTCGCGAACGGAAGCTTGATATGAGCGCAAAGGTCTATTTTGGCAATGGGCAGGAGGGGAAAAGGGCATTCCAGATCCCTGAGTTAAATCTTACATATCATAATGAAAGATTTGAGCTTGGACTGAAGCTGAGCGGAGGATATGAAGGCGGTAAGATCTCTTCTGATGCTCTGGAATATAGGAAACTGTCTGAGACAGGCGGGGAATCCTCCGGTGACGGATTGCAGAAGGTCAAGGACGAGTTTCTAAAAAGAACCGGGCAATTAGGCCTTGACTTTTATAAGTAAATAAAAAAAATCTATTGACAAATACAACTGTAACTTTTATAATAACAGTAAAGATACTGAAACTCACAAAGTTACAGTTTTCCATGCAATAATCCAAAAAGCGGGGATATTTAAGAAGATTATGATAAAACTATAAAAAAGAACACCGTCGGCTGGAAAACATTGCAAAGGATGTACTGTTCATCATATGATCGGCGCATACCCGGACCCGGAGTAATGTTGATAATTATGAATAAAAGGCGCTTTTCGTGAATACACAAAAAGCAAGTCAAGAAGGAGGAACATGATATGGCAGTTTTAACATTAACACAGGAGAATTTTCAAACTGAAGTGACAGATAACAGCGGCATTGTGGTGGTGGATTTTTGGGCGACCTGGTGCGGTCCGTGTAAGATGTTTGCACCGGTGATAGACGAAATTGCTGAAGGGAATCTTCCCGGCGTTAAGGTAGGCAAGGTGGATGTTGACCAGCAGCCGGACTTAGCAGGGCAGTTTAGGGTTATGAGCATTCCGACCCTTGTACTCTTTAAGGATGGTAAGGCGGCAGTTACTTCCGTAGGAGTGAAATCCAAGAAAGAAGTTCTGGATATGATTGAGAAATTAAGATAAAATACAGCAAAGGCCACGGGTCTTCCGGTTAACCGGAACGGCCAGTGGTCTTTTTTTACAGCTTTTTACTGCTTCCGGATCGTATCTTTTTCGTATAAAATAGATAACATAAGTAGTTATTGACATTCCCCTATACAGGAAGGATTATACTAAGTTAATCAGTACAAATAAACTCGTAATTGTAGAGGGAAACTATTAATGGACACATAGACAAGGCATATGCTTAGGGGGTTTCAATGAAAGAAAAAAAATTATACTCAATTGGGGAAGTGAGTAAGATCTGCAACATTTCTACAAAAGCTTTGAGGTTTTATGATAAAATCGGTATCATATCTCCGGATATGATCTGCAAGGAAAACAGCTACCGGTATTATAACAAAGAGTCGCTTCTGACTGTCCCGGTGGTGAAATACTACAAGCAAATGGGATTTAAACTGGAAGAGATGCAGGGACTGGTCGAAGGAAATACTTATTATTACCTGGAACAGAATTTCCGGAACAAGATTGACCAGTTATGTCTTCAGGAGCAGCAGATCCATAACAGCTATATTGCGGTTAAGGACTGGTATGAGCTGATACAGGAAGCCAAACTGGTGCTCCTGAATGATGTTCATGATGTTGCCGTAAAATATATACAGCCGGCGACCTATTGCGGCATGGAGCAGGACTTTGACTACAATTACATGGAATCCATTATCAATATAGAATGGACCAATCACTTAGAGCAAGAAGAGAATGAAATCACAGGACCGGTGATTTTAAAATTTGATTCATTTGAGGAAAAGATGGCAGGCAAATGCAGCCGCACCAGAATCATGCAGCAGGCCATTCATCCATGCAGGAACTGTTTGAACCGCCAGGTCTTTGGAGGATTTATGGCTGCGTCGGTTTATCATATCGGAAAGCATGAAACGATTGATGAAGAATATGAGAAAATACTTAAATGGGCGGCAAAAAGGGGCTATAAGTGCGGGAAAGAAAGCTTTGAACGGTATGTGGTCGATTACTGGACCACCAGAAGCCGGGAGGAGTTTGTTTCAGAGATCATTGTTCCGATATACAGAGAATAAGGGAGCATCTTTTAATTGCTGGCTTCCCTGGATACAGTATTCAAAAAGAAGCTGTACCAGGGGGGTCTTTTTTTATTTTCCGGGCTGGTTCCGTTCCTCCCAATATTTGGAGCATAAAAAAGTTTAAAAACCTGTTGACATTTACCCTAGGGGGAACATTTATACTAAATGCATAGAAAAACACAAAGCGTCTACGTAAAATTAGTAACATTAACTGGCGTGATGTGTTTTCTAAACGTTTTCAGCTGAACGTGAAGAAAAAAGCAGAGTAACATGCTAACTTGAATTTTGTGCAGCACCAATTGGGGAAGGAAAACTTAAATGACGGAAGCACGAAAAAAATTTAAAGCAATTGGCGTTACAACAGGCTTGATATCAGGTCTTATGTATGGGTTATATACCACATTCGTTTTGATCGCCGGTTATTACAAGCCTCTAGCCGGAGCGGTTGGGTTGTTTGCTGCTCCCTATGTAACCTCGGGCCTGAATGATTTGTTTGCAGGCATCTGGCTGACCGCTTATAACGTAAAGACCGGAAGAATCCGGGAAATCGGAAGAAGCTTACGCCTGTTCCCGGGAAAAATCATTCTTATCGGCTCTCTGGTTGGCGGACCCATAGCAAGTGGAGCATACCTCATGGGACTCGCCATGGCAGGAGCTTATGCAATACCGATTTCCGCCATGTACATACTCTTTGGAGCATTGTTTGCAAGGATTTTCCTAAAGCAGAAAATCGTGCCGAGAGTTGGCATTGGAATGGTGATCTGTGTGGTTGGAGCAATAGTCATCAACTGGGTAAAGCCGGAAGGCAGCACTAATTTTACCCTTGGGATCATCTGCGCGTTTGTTGCAGCCATCGGCTGGGCTTTGGAAGGTGTATTCGCAGCTTACGGAAGTGCTATGCTGGATACCGATGTGGTAATCAACATACGCCAGCTATTATCCGGTATTGTGGATTTGGTTGTTATTTTGCCGATGGTGGGAGGCATGGGACTTTTAAAAGACACCCTGTTCTCAATGCCGCCGGTTATGTGGCTGCTGGTTTCCGGACTTTGCGCCGCAATATCCTATTTGTGCTGGTATAAATCCAACAGTACAATAGGCTGCGCTATGGGAATGTCACTGAATATTACCTACGCGTTCTGGGGAGTGCTGTTTTGTATCCTGTTTTTAAAACAGCCATTGACCCCGACTATCATCATTGGTTCCATTATAATCATTTTGGGCGCGGTTTTAGTTTCCGTAGATCCATTTGAATTGCTCATAAAAAAGGAGGAAGTAAGCAATGAAATTTGATGCATTAGGAATGATCGAGACAAAGGGCCTGATCGGTTCAATCGAAGCTGCAGATGCAATGGTAAAGGCAGCAAACGTTACTCTGGTAGGAAAAGAATTTGTCGGCGGCGGTCTTGTTACCATTATGGTAAGAGGTGATGTCGGTGCGGTAAAGGCAGCGACCGATGCAGGTGCGGCTGCAGCCCAGAGAGTTGGAGAACTGGTTTCCGTTCACGTAATTCCTCGTCCTCACGCTGAGGTTGAAACCATTCTTCCGAAAGAGAAAAAGGAGTGTAAATAATGAGTAACCAAGGAATGACATCTGTATCCGCGGATGCAAAAATGGCGGCAGTCAATAAAAAATTCAGGACAACCGGTATGACAACCGGTGCATTATCCGGACTGACATACGGAATCTATACCGTACTTGTACTGGTGGCCGGATATTATGAACCTCTTGTCAGTGCGGCAGGACTTTTAGCAGGACCATATGTGTGCTCCGGCTTAAACGATCTTTTCGCAGGAATCTGGCTGACTGCTTATAATGCAAAAAGCGGCCGTATCCGTGAGATGGGAAGAAGCCTTAATACATTCCCTGGTAAAATGATAGTCATCGGATCCATTCTCGGAGGTCCCATTGCCAATGGCGCTTATCTGGTAGGCCTTGCCATGGCCGGTGCCTATGCGATTCCAATTTCCGCATTATGCAGTTTATTCGGTGCAATTTTTGCATGGATCTTCTTAAAACAGAAAATCACCAAGAGAGTCATGTTAGGTATGCTGGTATGTGTGGCTGGCGCTATCATCATCAACTGGACGAAGCCGGAAGGCAGTGATAACTTCACACTGGGAATTATCTTCTCCTTTATTGCAGCAATCTGCTGGGCCCTGGAAGGCGTATTTGCCACTTACGGCGGAGCCATGATCGATACTGATGTTGCAGTAAACTTACGCCAGCTGATTTCCGGTGTTGTGGATTTATTCGTGATCCTACCTATCGTTGGCGGCCTGGGACTTCTTGGCGGAACACTTATGGCAGGAATACCAGCCATCTGGCTTGCAGTATCCGGCTTAAGTGCCGCAGTGTCTTTCCTTTGCTGGTATAAGAGTAATTCCACCGTTGGATGTGCTGTGGGAATGTCCTTAAATGTAACCTATGCGTTCTGGGGAGTTTTCTTCTGTATCCTGTTTTTGGGACAGGCAGTGACACCTACGATTGTAATCGGTTCTTTTGTAATCGTATTTGGTGCGATTCTGGTTACCATGAATCCACTGGATTTATTCAGGAAAGGGGAATAAGGAAATGTTATTACCTGCAAGAACAGCGGTTTTAAATTATTTATATGGAGTGGAAAATGCGGATATTGCCCAGATCATGGAGGCTTTAAAACCGCTTTACGGCGGAGAACGCCAGTTTACCAAAGACCGTTACATGGATCATGTTATGTCTTTGGAAGCAAACGGTATGGTCAACTTGTGCAGCTATGACTTAGATCAGAACGGAGAGCTGCGCATGCGCTACGAAATCAATGATGATGGAAGAAGCGCAGTTGACAAATATGTGGATAAGAAATACCGCAAATAGCATAGAGGAGGTTTACAAAGGTGAGATATTACGGCGAAGAAGCGTTAGGCCTGGTAGAGACCGTTGGACTGGTTCCTGCACTGGAGGCAGCAGACAAGATGCTTAAGGCAGCAGATGTAGAATTGATTTCTTATGAAAACGTAGGTTCCACCCTGGTGACCATTATGGTAAAGGGTGATGTGGCAGCGGTACGCTCCTCCGTAGAGGCAGGTGCAGAAGCGGCAGCAGCAATCGGCAAGCTGACAGCAAAGAACGTAATGCCAAGGCCGATTAAAGAGGTCGGAGACATTGTATCCGTACACGATATAGACGCATAGAGAGAGGAAAACAGTATATGGAAAGATATGAAGCCATAGGCGCGGTAGAAACATTTGGTCTGGTATTTGTTCTCGAAGCGGCGGATGCAATGTGCAAGGCGGCTGATGTGGAACTCATCGGCTATGAAAATGTAGCTTCCGGTTATATTTCTGTTTTGGTACGGGGAGATGTGGGAGCCTGCAAGACGGCTGTAGAAGCTGGAATTAAGGCAGTAAAGGATATGGGAGCGGATGTTTACAGCTCCGTAGTCATTCCAAGACCTCATCCCCATCTTGAAAAAATCATCAGACGATATGCCTTAAGTGTTGCTCCTGAACAGGAATAGCAGGCATCCCGGATGAAGGGAGAATCGAATATGAATTTTGTAGATAAAGACCTGCTCTCCATACAGGAGGCAAGGATTTTAATGGAAAGTGCACGGGAAGCCAGAGAGACCATGCTTACCTTCCCCCAGGAAACGCTTGATCTCATTACAGGCACCCTGGCTGCGGCAGCAAAGGAACTGGCGGAGGAACTGGCGGTCATGTCCGCGGAAGAAACCGGATATGGACGTTTCCAGGACAAGTACGTGAAGAACACCTTTGTCTGCAATTTCCTGCCGGAGCGCTTAAAAGATATGAGGTGTGTCGGCATCTTAGAAGAAGACTCAAGGCATAAAACCATGGCAGTTGGCGTTCCTGTGGGTGTGATTGCCGCACTGACGCCGGCAGTGAGCCCGGTTTCTACTGCGATTTACAACATTCTGATCGCTGTTAAGTCCGGCAACCCCATCGTTATCGCGCCTCATGAAAGGGCTGGGAAGGTAACGGGCAGACTGATTGACCGGCTGATGGAAGCAGGAAAATGCTGCGGACTTCCGGAAGGAGCCATCGGGTATTTAAAGACAGTGACAAGGGCAGGAACCCTGGAGCTGATCCGCCACCCGGCAGCAGCCATGGTGGTCAACACCGGAGTACCGGAGCTGTGCCGCGAGGCAGCAGAAAGCGGAAAACCTTATATTTACGGCGGTACCGGAAACGGACCAGTCTTTGTGGAACGGACTGCCGATGTAAGACAGGCGGTAGAGGATATCATTACAAGCCGTACCTTTGATTATGGGATCGTGTCTGCAGCCGAGCAGTATATGGTGGTAGACAGCCTCATTGCAGCAGAAGTAAAAGCCGAAATGCTAAAGAACGGCGCCTACTTTATGAATGGGGAAGAGGAGAAACAGTTAATTGATCTCCTTTGCCTGGAAAGCGGGAAGGCGGATACGGAAATCATGGGAAGACCGGCAGCAGAACTTGCGGTCAGAGCAGGATTTACGGTTTCTGATTCCACAACGGTGCTGGTTTCTGAACAGAAGTATATTTCTGACAGGAATCCGTTTGCAAAAGAGCTTCTGTGTCCTGTACTGGCTTATTACATTGAAAATGACTGGATGCACGCCTGCGAGAAATGCATGAGCCTTCTGGTTAACGAAAGCCATGGACACACCCTGGTAATCCACTCCAGGAATGAAGAAGTGATACGCCAGTTCGCCTTAAAGAAGCCGGTGGGCAGAATCCTTGTCAATACACCCGCCACCCTGGGCAGCATGGGAGCGACCACGAACTTATTTCCGGCCATGACCCTTGGTAGTATTACGACAGGCGCCGGAATTACGGCTGACAACGTGTCGCCCATGAATTTCATCTACATCCGGAGTGTGGGATATGGAGTCCGGGATGCGAAAGAATTCCTTGGAGTTACAGGAAACGTTTCGGGCGGACATGGAAAAGCTCCTGAGACAAAAGGAGGAAGCGAAGATGCAAAAGCGCTCCTGAAACAGATTTTAGAAACCTTGTCCAGGGAGCTTGATGATAAGTGTTGAAAGAAAAGCGTCTTTCAACCTTGAATTTGTGAATCAACTGGATATGCAAGCATATCCGCTTGATTCATTAGGTGGCAAATAATTGAAAGAGAGGGAAACCAGATTGGATATTCGTGAATTTTCAAATAAATTTGTGGAAGCAACGAAGAACATGACACCAGAAGAAAGAGCTTCTCTGATGAAGATGTTTGAAACTGTTTCCGATGAAATCAACAAAAAAGAGCCTGCTTCCCAGGCGGCAGCATGCCTTGAGGGAGGAACAGAGATACCGGATGGCATTACTCCGAGGCTTCAGAACTTAAAGGAAAATTATTTAAAGCATAAACCATCGATCACAACATACCGTGCAAGGGCTATTACCAAGATCGCAAAAGAAAACCCTGGTATGCCAAAGATCATGCTTCGTGCAAAATGCTTCCGTTACTGCTGTGAAACAGCTCCCCTTGTCATTCAGGACAACGAGCTCATCGTAGGTGCTCCCTGCGGCGCTCCGCGTGCAGGTGCATTCTCCCCGGATATCGCATGGAGATGGATGGTAGATGAGATCGATACCATCGGTACACGTCCTCAGGATCCATTCTATATTTCCGATGAAGACAAGAAAATCATGAAAGAAGAGCTGTTCCCATACTGGTCCGGCAAATCGGTTGATGAGTATTGTGAAGATCAGTACCGTGAAGCAGGCGTTTGGGAATTATCCGGAGAATCCTTTGTATCTGACTGCTCTTACCATGCCATCAACGGCGGCGGAGATTCAAACCCCGGCTATGATGTGATCCTTATGAAGAAGGGCATGCTGGATATTCAGCAGGAAGCCAAGGATCATTTAAAAGAACTGGATTATGAGAATCCTGATGATATTGAGAAGATTTATTTCTACAAATCCATTATTGATACCACAGAAGGCGTTATGATCTACGCAAAGAGACTTTCCGAGTATGCAGCAGAGCTTGCAGCAAAGGAAACCAATCCAAAGCGTAAGGAAGAACTGTTAAAGATTTCAGAAGTAAATGCTTACGTTCCTGCTCACAAGCCAAGAACCTTCTGGGAGGCCATCCAGGCAGTATGGACCATCGAATCCCTGCTCGTAGTGGAAGAAAACCAGACCGGTATGTCCATCGGACGTGTGGATCAGTATATGTATCCATTCTACAAAGATGACATCGAATCCGGACGTATGAATGATTACCAGGCATTTGAGCTTGCAGGCTGTATGCTGATCAAGATGTCTGAGATGATGTGGATCACCAGCGAAGGCGGTTCCAAATTCTTTGCAGGCTACCAGCCATTCGTAAACATGTGTGTAGGCGGTGTGACCCGCAGTGGACACGATGCCACCAATGATTTAACTTACTTACTTATGGATGCCGTTCGTCATGTTAAGATTTACCAGCCATCACTTGCATGCCGTATCCACAACAAGTCCCCGAAAAAGTACATGAAAAAGATCGTAGATGTGGTTCGTTCCGGTATGGGATTCCCAGCCTGCCACTTTGACGATGCCCACATCAAGATGATGCTTGCAAAAGGCGTATCCATTGAAGATGCACGTGATTACTGCCTGATGGGCTGTGTAGAGCCTCAGAAGTCAGGACGTCTCTATCAGTGGACATCCACTGCATATACCCAGTGGCCGATCTGTATCGAGCTTGTTTTAAACCACGGAACTCCGTTATGGTATGGCAAGCAGGTTTGCCCGGATATGGGTGACTTAAGCAACTTCAAAACTTACGAAGAGTTTGAAGCAGCCGTAAAAGAAGAAATCAAATATATTACAAAGTGGACCGATGTTGCTACCGTAATTTCCCAGCGCGTTCACAGAGACTTAGCTCCGAAGCCACTCATGTCCATCATGTACGAAGGCTGTATGGAAAAAGCAAAGGATGTATCCGCAGGCGGTGCGATGTACAACTTCGGACCTGGTGTGGTATGGTCCGGACTTGCTACCTATGCAGATTCCATGGCAGCGATCAAGAAGCTTGTATTTGAAGAGAAAAAATATACATTAGAGCAGATAAACGAAGCGTTAAAGGCTGACTTTGTGGGATATGACCAGATCCGCACCGATTGCCTTAATGCTCCAAAATACGGAAATGATGATGATTATGCAGATTTAATTGCAGCTGACCTGGTTGACTTTACAGAGCATGAACACAGGAAATATAAGACCTTATACTCTGTATTAAGCCATGGTACCTTATCCATTTCCAATAACACTCCATTCGGACAGATGACAGGCGCTTCTGCCAACGGCCGTAATGCATGGCTGCCTCTTTCCGACGGAATCAGCCCAACCCAGGGTGCAGACTTCAAGGGCCCGACTGCAATCATCAAGTCCGTATCCAAGATGTCCAATGACAGCATGAACATCGGTATGGTGCATAACTTTAAGATCATGGCTGGTCTTTTGGATACCCAGGAAGGGGAAGAAAGCCTTATCACCCTTCTTCGTACGGCCTGTATGTTAGGAAACGGCGAGATGCAGTTCAACTACCTGGATAACAATACCTTGGTTGAGGCTCAGAAGCATCCGGAGCTGTACCGCGACTTAATCGTCCGCGTAGCCGGCTATAGCGCATTCTTCGTAGAGTTATGCAAGGATGTACAGGATGAGATCATAAGCAGAACTATGCTGACACATTTCTAAAAGAAAGTTGAGATCAATCACAATGGACCATGGAACGACAGGAGAGATTGAACGTAAGGCGTTTATCTTTAACGTGCAGAAGTACAACATGTATGACGGGCCGGGAATCAGAACCCTGGTATTTTTTAAAGGCTGTCCGCTCCGGTGTAAATGGTGCTCCAATCCAGAAGGAATGGTGCGGAAATTCCAGGTGATGTATAAGCAGAATTCCTGTGTAAACTGCGGGGCGTGCGCTGATGTATGCCCCGTGGGAATCCATGTGATATCCAAAGAGACGGGAAAACATGAAATCCGGCGGGAAAAGGATTGCATCGGATGCATGAAATGCAAGAATGTCTGCCCCAATGCAGCGCTGACCATTGCCGGAGAAGTTAAGACCATTTCAGAACTGCTTAAAATCGTGGAAGAGGATTCTGCCTTTTATGATATTTCAGGCGGCGGCGTGACTCTTGGGGGCGGCGAAGTGACTGCCCAGCCGGAAGCAGCCTTAAACCTGTTAATGGCCTGCAAGCAGGAAGGGATCAATACGGCAATTGAGACCTGTGGTTATACAAATACGGAAACGATTTTAAAAATTGCAGAGTATGTGGACCTGTTTCTGTTTGATATCAAACATATGGATCCTGTCCGCCACAATGAACTGGTGGGTGTGAACAACGAACAGATTCTTACCAATTTAAAGGAACTGCTTCACCACCGTTTTAATGTGAAAGTCCGCATGCCTATGTTAAAGGGGATCAATGACAGCCGGGAAGAGATCGATGAGGTCATTAAATTCTTAATGCCCTTCCGTGACTACAAAAATTTTAAGGGAATTGATTTACTTCCGTACCATAAGCTGGGCGTTAACAAATATAATCAGCTTGATATGAAATATCCCATTGAAGGGGATCCAAGCTTAAGCCCGGAGGATTTAGACCGGATTGAAGGCTGGATGAAGGAATATCAATTTCCGGTTACTGTGGTGAAGCACTAAGAAAGGGGAAAAGGCCATGATTGAGATGCAGCGTGTCATAGAGGAATCCGTTCCTGGTAAACAGGTGACCATCGCCCATGTGATCGCATCTCCCATTCCGGAGGTGTATGAATGCCTTGGCATCGATGAAATGGGAGCCATCGGAATTCTCACCCTGTCCCCTTTTGAAACCTCTATCATTGCGGCGGATATTGCAGCAAAGGCAGCAGATGTGCAGGTGGGCTTCTTAGACCGCTTCACAGGCTCTGTGATCATTGCCGGCGATGTGGACAGTGTGGAAACCGCTTTGACTGCGGTATGCGATACCTTAAACCGCGGCCTGGGCTATATGGTGCCTGCGGTAACCAAAACATGAGAAAGAAAAGAATCATGATCATCGGTCCCGGCGGCAGCGGGAAGACTTCCCTGGCTCATGCCATAAACGGTTTTACCGGTCCGGCCAGAAGAACCCAGAATATGGTGTATGGGGAAAAAACCTTGGATGTGCCGGGGGTTTACTTAGAAAGTCCCTGGATGCATAAGCATATCATTGCAGCGGCACAGGATGCCTCTCATGTACTGATGCTGGTAGACCAGTCCTCATGCCGGGAAAGTTACCCGCCAGGATTTGCAAAAGCGTTTCGGGTTCCTGTCATCGGTGTGATAACGGGAAGCGGAGAAAAACCGGAACATGACGGCTGGTGTATCCGTCAGTTAAAAAAGGCCGGGGTACGGGAGCCCTACTATCATATTAATCTGTCTGAACGGACAGGCCTTCAGGAATTAATGGAGGCATTAAACTATTAGGTAATACCCTGCAGGTATACCTTTATGCCCAAAGAACGTGGGCAAATAAGAGGAAAGGAGGGAAATGTAACATGGAGCAATTTGTAATGAATACAAAGGTATATATGGGATCTTCCTGTCTGGATAAGATCAAGGATCTTCCTGTGACGAAGGCTTATATTATCTGTGACCCCTTTATGGCCCAGTCTGGAAAGGTAGACTGGATTACAGAGCTTTTGCAGGAAAAGGGGAGCAGCTATGAAGTGTTTTCTGGAGTAGTGCCCGATCCGACCATTGAAGTCGTTTCAAAAGCTATAGGTGGAATGAAATGCTTTGGTCCGGATGCAGTGATCGCCCTTGGCGGCGGCTCTGCTATTGATACGGCAAAGGCAGCAAGCCACATCTTCAGTCAGATGGGAAATGAGAGACTGTTCTTAATTGCGGTTCCAACCACCAGCGGTACCGGCAGTGAAGTAACTAATTTTTCTGTTATATCCGACCCACAGGCCCAGGCGAAATATCCGCTGCGTTCCGATAGCATGGTGCCGGATGCAGCATTTCTTGATCCCCGTTTTACGGTGTCGGTTCCGCCTCACATTACAGCGGATACTGGAATGGATGTGTTAACCCATGCCCTGGAAGCTTATGTTTCAACCAATGCAGGTGATTTTACCGATGCCTGTGCGGAAAAAGCGGTGAGACTGGTGTGGAACTACCTGACACGTACCGTAGAAGAAGGAAGCGACATGGAAGCCAGAACTCATATGCACAATGCTTCCTGTCTGGCTGGAGTTGCATTTAACGGAGCTTCCTTAGGGCTTTGCCACAGCATGGCTCATGCTCTGGGAGCGCGCTTTCACATTCCACACGGAAGAAGCAATGCGATCCTGCTTCCTCATGTCATCAGCTACAACGCTGGTCTGGAAGACGCCAGTGAGCAGAAAGCCTGCGGCAGGTATGTGGCAATTGCCAATATGCTTGGAATCGCGGCCGGAACAGATAAGGCCACGGTACACGGCTTGGTGCGTCACATTAAAAATCTGATGAACAAGATCAAAATACCGCAGCAGATTACAGACTTAAAGATTGATAAAGACGAATTTGAGCAGGCCGTACGGGAAATGGCGGAAAAAGCACTGGCTGACAACTGCACATTGACTAACCCAAGGGTGCCTACGGTAGAAGAGATTGAAACCATCTATCGGAAACTGTGTAAGGGGGGCTATTAATGAAATTCATCACGGAAGACGATTTGAGGATTTTATTCAGAAGAGAACCCTTTACTTCATATGATCTCCCTGCGGGAACAAGACTGACACCCGGAGCGCGACAATTCCTGGTGGATAAGAAGATTCTCATAAGTGACGATCCCATGATGGTAAAAAGAAAAAATGAGAAACCTGCAGAGAAAAAAGAAGAAGCACAGGAAAAAGAAATCTGCCGGGATGGTTTCTTGCTAAAAAAGAAAACGCTTCAGGCGCAGTTTTTGGAAGTGGGCCTTGAACTTTTAAGCCGGGACGTTCTTCTGGCAGAACAAGTATTTGATCTGGAACGAAAACTTTCCAACCTAAAAAAAGAGGGCAGGGAAGAGGAAACCGGATTTAAACCCTGCACCGGATTTCATGAGGATAATATGCAGGAACCTTTTGAGGATTGCTTTGAAATAACAGGTTTTCATGCTCAGTCAGAAAAAGGAAAAGAAATCCTTCTTCTGCACCGCCTGCGCTGCTGCACAAGAGAGCTGGCGGCTGAAGCAGGAAGCGAAAACTTAAACCCGGTCATTAACCGCTTATCGCAGATGATATGTCTGGAATATGGAGGAAAAGCATGTCAAAGGAAGTAATAACATTTGATGGCTGCAATGAGCTGGTGAGCCAGTTTGAAGCAGTTGTTAAGCAGCCCGTTAAGGGAAGCTCCTCTGTTTACTATACCGGTGTCGATCTGGGAACGGCGTGTGTGGTACTGGCTGTTTTAGATGAGAATTACAAACCTGTGGCAGGTGCTTACCGGTATGCGGATGTGGTCCGGGATGGAATGGTCGTGGATTACATCGGTGCAATCCGGATTGTTCGGGAGCTTAAGGAAGAACTGGAGGAAAAGCTGGGCACAGAATTGATTTATTCGGCGGCAGCCATTCCTCCGGGCACCGATTCTTTGGACGGCGGAGCCATTAAGAATGTAGTTCAGGGAGCTGGATTTGAAATAACGGCCCTTCTCGATGAGCCTACGGCGGCAAATGCTGTTTTAAAAATTAAAAACGGTGCAGTCGTAGATATCGGAGGCGGCACCACCGGAATTTCTATTTTAAAAGATGGAAAGGTGGTGTATGTAGCGGATGAACCAACAGGAGGAACTCATTTTTCCCTGGTGGTCTCCGGTGCTTATCAAATGTCCTTTCAGGAGGCAGAGGTCTATAAGAGGAAAGAAGAACACCATAAAGAACTGCTGCCGGTTTTAAAGCCGGTTGTGGAGAAGGTGGCTTCCATCATAAGACGCCATATCGAAGGACACGATGTTCAGGAAATCTACCTGGTAGGCGGTACCTGCTGCCTGACCGGGATTGAGGCAATCATTGAAAAACAGACGGGAATCAGGACAAGGAAGCCTGAGAATCCAATGTTTGTAACCCCTCTGGGAATTGCATTTTCCTGTACGCAGGAAGAGCTGGCATAAAGGATGTGGACAGTATGGAATACCGTATAATTAAATCACCGTCACAGGGAACCATCGATATTTTAAACCGAAGGAAGGGCTCAGGCACTTCCACCCCCATAGGACCGGTAGATGCAGTAGGACTGGTACAGGGCAGGATCATCGAAATGGTTTGTGCCGCAGATGTGGCAGAAAAAGCAGTAGGTGTTACGGTAGAAGATATCAGAGGAAGCTGCCCGCAGAACATGATCATGCTTGCGATTTTTGGAGATACGGCATCGGTAGAGGCAGCCATGGACGAGATTAAGCAAAGAGAGAAGAGAGGAGTGGAAGAATGGTAGCGGCCAGATTGATTGATAACATATGGGCAACCAGAAAAGCGGAGTCCTTAAATGGGTATAAATTTATGCTTGCCGAGATCATTGGAGGTACACGGGAAGGTGAGCGGCTGATCGTAGCAGATATCGTCAGCGCGGGAATCGGTGACCGTGTGATCATTTCCACCGGCTCTTCTGCCAGGCGGATGCTTGGAAGCGACGAAATCCCAGTCGATGCCGTAGTAATTGGGATTATTGATGAAGATTGCCAATTTATATAGAAGGGAAGTGATCATATGAAGCAGTTAATTTGTGCAAAAGATGTGGAAAAGTTAAATGCTGATGGAAAAAAGGTATTTTACGTGGAAAGCGGAAGTATCATCACTCCGTCTGCAAAGGATGCTGCAGATTCGTTTGGTATCAAATTCTGCGATAAGGCAGAAGAGCAGACGCAGGCTCCGGCTGCTTTCGCAGCCATGGATATGGACAGCGAAAAAATTTATATGGTACTGAAAACTTTAATGGAAAAGGGTTTGTTAAATGAGATTTTAAAACCTTACGAGTCAGAAAGCCATGGAAACGGTCTCAAGGTGGTTCGTGGAAGTTCTGTGAAAATGGATGTATTTGATACAGGCGATCCATCTGTCAAAGCTTACTACCAGGAACTTGTAAGCAAAGAGGAGTCCCATATCAGTGCAGGTTTCCTTGTGATCGACCATTCAAACTTTGAATGGGAATTGACCTATGAAGAGATCGACTATGTGATTGAAGGAACCTTAACTGTTACCATTGACGGAAAGACCTACACCGCAAAAGCCGGAGATGTGCTCTTTGTACCGTCAGGCTCCAAAGTAATCTGGGGTTCCCCAGATAAAGCAAGAGTATTTTATGCAACGTATCCGGCAAACTGGGCTGATTTGGTTTAAGGAGGTAAACAATGCAGGCACTTGGCTTTATTGAAACAAAAGGCGTGCTGGCGGCTATAGAGGCGGCAGATGCCATGTTAAAGGCTGCAGACGTGTCTCTTTTGGAAAAGACCAAAGTCGGCGGAGGTCTTGTCGCTGTTACGGTGACCGGCGATGTGGCGGCAGTAAAGGCAGCGGTGGACGCCGGAGCAGCAGCGGTAGAACGCATAAACGATGCTGCTTTAATTACACGCCATGTGATTGCCAGGCCTCATGATGAGCTGACGGCTGTAATCGGCGGAGGTACTCCTGACGAACCGGAACAAGAACCAGTTCCGGA
Organism: [Clostridium] celerecrescens 18A; assembly: GCF_002797975.1. Classification (NCBI taxonomy): domain Bacteria; kingdom Bacillati; phylum Bacillota; class Clostridia; order Lachnospirales; family Lachnospiraceae; genus Lacrimispora; species Lacrimispora celerecrescens. The sequence continues at coordinate 4,710,621 of NZ_PGET01000001.1, forward strand.
AATCGCTGAAGAACCAGAGGCTGAGGTACTTAAAGAGATAACGGCAGAAGAACCGGTCGAAGAATCTTCCAATGAACCGGATTCTGTGGATACCATAAAACGGGAAACCGTGGACTTATGGATGAAGCAGGACGGTCTGGAAGAAGCCATGAAGATACTTGAAGATATGAAGGTAACAGAGCTTAGGACACTTGCCAGAGAATATCCGGAATTCAGTATAGCTGGACGGGAGATTTCAAAGGCAAATAAAACCCTGCTGCTGGAAGAATTCGGGAAGTATTATGGACAGAATGATTAATATTTTTAGAAAGGGAGAACGGGAACATGGAGAACTTTGATTTTGATTTACGTTCCATCCAGGAAGCAAGGGATTTAGCCAGATGCGGTGAAGCAGCCGCAAAAAAAATTGCCGGATTTACGGCAGAACAGATTGACACCATTCTTAAGAGTATGGCAAAAGCAGGAGAGGAACACGCTCTTTGCCTGGCAGAGATGGCTGTAGAGGAGACAGGCTTTGGAAAGGTCATGGACAAGGCATATAAGAACCATGCTGCTTCCACTCTTTTATATGAAGAAATAAAAGATATGAAGACAAGAGGAATCCTTGCAGAGGATACCGTAAATAAGACCATTGATGTGGCAGAACCGGTAGGCCTTGTAATGGGTATCGTTCCATCTACCAATCCGACCTCAACCGTATTCTTTAAATCCATGATTGCCATTAAATCAGGAAACGCAATTGTATTTTCTCCCCATCCTTCTGCTGCAAAATGCACGTTAAAGGCTGCAGAGGTTATGAGGGACGCTGCAATTGCAGCAGGAGCACCGGAGGGGATCATCGGCTGTGTATCCATGCCATCCATGGGATCTACCAATGAACTGATGAAGTGTAAGGAAGTTTCCGTAATCATTGCAACCGGCGGCCCGGGTATGGTAAAAGCTGCATACAGCGCAGGTAAGCCAGCCATCGGCGTAGGTGCAGGCAACTCACCGGCTTACATTGAAAAGACGGCAGATGTAAAGCAGGCGGTAAAGACAATCCTTGCCAGCAAGACGTTTGACTATGGTACCATCTGTGCTTCCGAGCAGTCCATTATCTGTGAGGAAAGCAATCATGCAGAAGTCGTAGCAGAGTTAAAAAGCCAGGGCGGTTACTTTATGACAAAGGAAGAAACCGACAAAGTCTGTGCCCTGTTATTTAAAAACGGCCATAACATGAATGCCAAATTTGTCGGACGTTCTCCTCAGGTGATTGCTCAGGCAGCCGGAATCCAGATCCCGGAGGAAGCAAAGGTCCTCATCGGAAAACAGGAAGGTGTCGGAGAGGGATATCCATTATCCTACGAAAAGCTGACAACCGTACTTGGTTTCTACACAGTAAAGAACTGGGAAGAGGCCTGCGGCTTAAGCATCCGACTTTTACAGAACGGAATCGGACATACCATGAGCATTCATACCCAGGACAGGGATATGGTTCTTAAGTTTGCTGCAAAGCCTGCTTCCAGAATCCTTGTAAATACAGGCGGAAGCCAGGGAGGAACAGGAATCAGTACAGGCCTTCCGATTTCCTTTACATTGGGATGCGGAACCTGCGGAGGAAGCTCTGTTTCTGAAAATGTGAGCCCGAAACATCTCCTTAATGTGAAAAAGGTCGCATTTGGTATTAAAGATTGCTCTACAATCGCGGCAGATGATCCAACCTTTACCTGGAAGAACAAAACCCAGGAGGCTACCTTTAGCCCTGCTGACTTCGTAGCTTCTTTTGATAAAAAAGAAGGTGAGGCCTCTTCTGCCTGCCAGGGAGGAAACGATGACAATGAGAAGCTGGCAGCTCTTGTAAAAGAGATCGTACTGGCCATGAAAGGCCAGTAAAAGCCAGTAAAAGCAGCAAGGAAAGGAGAACAGGAATGGATAAGTATGAAGCGGTAATCAAACTCTTAATGGAAGCCGTAAAAGCGGAATCCGGAACAGATGAGTTTCGAATACCAGTTGGCGTTTCCAACCGCCATGTACATTTGTCCCAGGAAGACTTGGATGCCCTTTTCGGTAAGGGGTACGAACTGACCAAGATGAAGGAGTTATCCCAGCCGGGTCAGTATGCATGCAAGGAAACAGTTACTGTATGCGGCCCAAAGGGAGCCATTGAGAAGGTCCGTATATTAGGTCCGGTCAGAAAACAGACTCAGGTCGAGGTTCTGGCAGCAGACTGTTTTAAGCTTGGAAAGAAATCCGAGCCTAAGATGTCCGGTGAATTAGCAGGAACACCGGGGATCACCCTGGTGGGACCAAAGGGTTCCGTTCAAACAAAAGAGGGCTTAATCATCGCCCAGAGACACATTCATATGACTCCTCAGGATGCCCTGAAGTTCGGCGTTCATGATGGTCAGACGGTAAGCATTCAGACAGAGGGGATCCGCGGCGGTATTTTTCATCATACGGCAATCCGCGTAACCGAAACATCAAGCCTGGAATGCCATCTTGATACGGAAGAAGCAAATGCCATGGGACTTGGCGGTTCTTCAAGCGTAACCATTGTAAAATAGGTGAACCATTAAAAATTAATTATAAATCAGGAGGATTTAAAAATGAAATACGATGCATTAGGAATGATTGAAACAAAAGGTTTAATTGGATCCGTTGAAGCAGCAGATGCTATGGTGAAAGCAGCAAACGTTACCCTGATCGGTAAAGAATTCGTAGGCGGCGGTCTTGTTACTGTTATGGTAAGAGGCGATGTAGGAGCTGTTAAGGCAGCTACTGATGCAGGTGCAGCAGCAGCTCAGCGTGTTGGTGAGCTTGTATCTGTCCATGTAATTCCTCGTCCACATGCAGAAGTTGAAACAATTCTTCCAGGTACAAAAGAAGCATAATTTAAAATTTGTTAAGGTCTGTTTTTTACGGGTTCTTCCTGCAAAAAACAGACCTTTTTTTACAATTTTTTTAAAATCTTGTAAAAACATAAAATTTTTGGAGTGTCAAGTTAAATTTCCGCATATAATAGACAAAATATGTTTTTTTAGGTATAATACCAATTATATGTGCAGGATGCAGAAAGCAGGTGTAATTATGCGTCATAAAAAGAGCGTAATGAGAAGTTTCATGATGGTGACCCAACTGGGGATCAGTGTCATGGTACCTGTATTTGTCTGTATTCTTGCAGGTTACTATATTGACCGGTACGCTGGGACAAAACTGACGTTATTATTTATGGTTCTGGGGTTTCTGGCTGGGGGATCCAATGCTTATAAGCTGGCAAAGGCAACACTGGCCATGAATGAAAGGGAGGAGAGGGTTGAGGATCAGAAGGAGCGCGTGGAACGGCAAGCGGAGGCTAGACCCAAGGTGCATAAACCGAAACAGCCAAGCCGCGTGAAAGGACATGATGATGAGAAACTTTCGTAGACAGGAGGACTTGTAATGGGGAAGGAAACAAAGAATCTGATTCTTGAGGTTTCTGCCGGAATCGTTATTTTCACGGCAGCAGCTATGCTAGGGGCATTATTTATGTATCCAAGACGAGCTGTATTTGCAGGACTTATTTTGGGAATGGTGTTAGCTCTGGCCATGTTTTTATCCATGGCTATGGTACTTGAACGTTCTATGAAGACGGAAGATCCAAAGACTGTTCAGAAGCAGAGTATTATTAGTTCAGTCCTTCGCTATCTGCTGCTTATTGTCATACTGGTGGCAGTTATTGTCCGGTTTTCGAACTGGTTCAATCCGGTCGCAGTAGTAATCGGAGTCCTCGGACTCAAGGTTGGAGCATTTTCCCAGCCTATTATCCATAAGATCGTGGCCAACAGGACAAAGGGAGAGTAATCTTCTTTGCGGTCAAGTGGGATCTCTTAAGAAAGGAGGCTTAAGCGTATGGTCGTTGCGAGTGCCAATAATGTAGACTTTATGATCAAAGGCGTTACAAAGTTTCAGGCGTTTGGTCAGGAACTTTGGGTTACAACTACGGAAATAGGCCTTAGCATTGTGACAATCGTAATCTTGATTATTGCAGTGATCGCCAACCGAAAAATGAAGCGGGCGACAGAAGTACCCGGCATCTTCCAGAATATTGTGGAGTTTGTCGTAGAGGCGCTTGATAACATGGTAAACGGTACTATGGGTCATAACGCAAAAAAATTTGTTAATTATATTGGAACAATATTTATTTTCATATTGTTCTGCAATATTGGCGGCTTATTTGGTCTTAGAACGCCAACAGGAGATTTTGGTGTAACATTTATGCTTGGTATTTTCACCTTCTGCATCGTGCAATACCAAGGTATCAAGAATCATGGAATCGGTCATTTTACAAGCTTGTTTCAGCCGTTTCCGGTTTTGTTCCCGATTAATTTAATCGGAGAGATTACAAACCCATTATCCCAGGCGCTTCGTTTGTTCGGTAATATGATGTCAGGCGTTGTTATTATGGGATTGTGGTATGGGATGATGCCTATCTTTGTAAAGATTGGTATCCCGTCGTTTTTACATGTATATTGTGATGTATTCTCAGGATGTATCCAGACGTATGTGTTCTGTATGCTGACTATGGTATATGTCAATGATAAGATGGATTAAACTTCAATAATATTAAATTCAGGAGGAATTTTTCTATGAACGGATTTTCAGGACAGGATTTTATCTTAGGCTGCTCAGCAATCGGTGCAGGTCTTGCGATGATCGCAGGTATTGGACCTGGTATTGGACAGGGTATCGCGGCAGGCCATGCAGCTGCTGCAGTTGGACGTAATCCGGGCGCAAAGTCTGATATAACATCTACCATGCTTTTAGGACAGGCCGTTGCAGAGACAACAGGTCTTTATGGTTTCGCTGTTGCAGCTATCCTCATGTTCTTAAAGCCATTCAGCTAAAGAGTGAATTGGCGGGAGGCGATAGCCTGCCCTCAGAATGGGGAAAGAATAAAGAGCGAAAGGAGGCGAAACCTTGGATCGATTATTGGGATTTGACCCACAGCTGCTTTTCGATTCATTTGTAACAGGCATCAACATATTCATCCTGTTTTTTGCGTTATCCTATATGCTGTTTAATCCGGTACGGGAAGTACTGGAAAAGAGAAGACAGAGGATTGCGGGAGAATTAAAGAACGCTGCCGACGATAAGGAAGCTGCGAGGGCAATGAAGGAAGAATATGAAGCCAGACTTCTTGAAGTGAAGAAAGAGGCAGAAGAAATCTTAGAGGATGCCAGAAAAAGAGCGAAACAGCGTGAGGCAGAGATTATTACAGAAGCCAGGGAAGAAGCGGACCGCATTGTTACGCGGGGTAGCCGTGAGGTGGAACTGGAGAGAAAGAAAGCGCTTGATGATATGAAGGATCAGATCATATCCATCGCTTCTGTTATGGCCGGCAAGGTCGTAGCTGCTTCCATTGACACTACGGTGCAGGATGCCCTGATTGACGAGACTTTGAAAGAGATGGGTGAAAGCACATGGCAAAGCTAGTATCAAAGGTATACGGCGATGCATTGTTTGAGGAAGCTCTTAATAAGCAGGAAGTGGACGCTTTGTTTGAGGAAGTGAAGAGCCTGCAGGTGATCTGGCACGAGAATCAGTCATTGGCGGAGCTTCTTAATAATCCGAAGATTGTAAAGGAAGATAAAATCGGCATTATTAAGAATATTTTCGGCGGACGCGTATCGGATGACCTGATGGGTTTTCTGGCAGTCATTGTCGACAAAGGCAGGCAGAAGGAGATTCCGGCAATCTGTGAATACTTCATAAACGCTGTCAAGGAATATAAGAAGATCGGCGTGGCCCATGTGGCCAGTGCTGTTGAATTAAATGAGGGGCAAAAGGCCCGGCTGGTAGAAAAGCTGTTAAATACGACTCAGTACGTAGATTTTGAGATGGATTATCAGGTTGACCCGTCAATCATTGGCGGCATGGTAATCAGGATCGGGGACCGGGTGGTGGATTCCAGCATTAAGACGCAGATTTACGAACTGCGCCGCAGCCTGTTAAAGCTGCAATTGACCTGATTTCCACTTTACTGCTCATGCTTTTTTGCATGATGGTAAGCCTGAGTTTAGGAAATCAGTTGTCCGGAGAAACATTATGTGAAACGGACACATTATAAACTTAGAAAGAAGGTGCAAACCTTAATGAATTTAAGACCAGAAGAGATCAGTTCTGTCATCAAGGAACAGATTCAAAGATATTCTACCAAACTGGATGTCTCTGATGTCGGTACAGTCATTCAGGTAGCGGACGGTATTGCCCGTATCCATGGCCTTGAGAATGCCATGCAGGGAGAGCTCCTTGAGTTCCCGGGAGAAATCTACGGCATGGTGCTTAACCTGGAAGAGGATAACGTTGGTGCTGTTTTACTTGGTACCGGTGCTATCAGCGAAGGTGATACCGTTAAGACTACCGGACGAGTGGTGGAAGTACCTGTTGGTGATGCATTGACTGGACGTGTTGTGAATGCGTTAGGACAGCCAATTGATGGAAAAGGGCCGGTCCAGACAGACAAATTCCGCAAGATTGAGCGTGTAGCTCATGGAGTTATTGACAGAAAATCAGTAGACACTCCCCTTCAGACCGGTATTAAGGCGATTGATGCCATGATTCCTATTGGAAGAGGACAGCGTGAGCTGATCATTGGTGACCGCCAGACCGGAAAGACGGCGATTGCCCTTGATACGATTATTAACCAGAAGGGCCAGGGAGTTCACTGTATTTATGTTGCCATTGGCCAGAAGGCATCTACGGTTGCCAACATTGTTAAGACACTGGAAGAGTACGGTGCCATGGATTATACCACCATCGTGGTATCAACGGCATCTGATTTGGCTCCACTTCAGTATATTGCCCCATATTCCGGATGTGCCATTGGAGAGGAATGGATGGAAAACGGAGAGGATGTATTAGTTGTTTACGATGATTTAAGTAAACATGCAGCCGCTTACCGTACCTTATCCCTGCTGCTTAAGAGACCGCCGGGCCGTGAAGCTTACCCTGGCGATGTTTTCTATCTGCATTCCAGACTACTGGAGAGAGCCTCCAGACTTTCTGAAGAGCTGGGAGGAGGTTCTTTAACAGCCCTTCCGATCATTGAAACACAGGCAGGTGACGTATCCGCGTATATTCCGACGAATGTTATCTCTATTACAGACGGACAGATTTACCTGGAGACAGAGATGTTTAACTCCGGTTTCCGTCCTGCCATCAACGCAGGTCTTTCCGTATCCCGTGTAGGCGGCTCTGCCCAGATCAAGGCTATGAAGAAGATCGCAGCTCCTATCCGTGTGGAACTGGCACAGTACCGCGAGCTTGCAAGCTTTGCACAGTTTGGTTCCGAGCTTGATAAGGAGACGGCAGAACAGCTTGCCCAGGGCGAAAGGATCAGAGAGGTATTAAAGCAGGGCCAGTATCGGCCGATTCCGGTTGAATACCAGATCATTATTATCTTTGCGGCGACCAAGAAGCTGCTTTTGGATATTCCTACCGGGAAAATCCTTGATTTCGAAAAGGCTTTGACAAGCTTTATTGACAGCAAATATTCTGAAATTCCCGCAAGCATCCGCGAGACAAAGCAGATCACGCCTGAGACAGAGGAATTGCTGGTAAAGGCAATTAACGAATGCAAAGCAGGTGTTTTTTAAAGGCAGGTGAACAATCATGGCATCCATTAGGGATATCAAACGAAGAAGAGACAGTATTTCCAGTACCGAACAGATTACGAAAGCCATGAAGCTCATATCTACCGTTAAGCTGCAGAAGTCTAAAGCTAAGGCAGAGGAATCCAAACCCTATTACGAAATGATGTATGATACCATAGGCTCCATGCTGCGCAAATCCGGGAGCATAGACCATAAGTATTTAAAGGCAGGCGATTCTAAGAGGAAGGCAGTCATTGTCATCACTTCAAACCGTGGACTGGCAGGAGGCTATAACAGCAACATTGTCAAGATGGTTCATGGAGATGAGAGGCTTACGCCGGAACTTACGGATGTGTATGCCGTTGGTAGGAAAGGGAAGGAAGCACTGGCAAGAAAGGGATATACGATTGCCGAGGATTATTCCGAGGTGATTAATGAACCGATCTACCGTGATGCGGCCGATATTACCATGGAGCTTCTGGATGCATTTGGACAGAACCGGATAGGTGAAATTTATCTGGCTTATACATCCTTTAAGAATACTGTGACCCAAATACCGACTCTTAAAAAGCTTCTCCCGGTTGAAATGGAAAAGGGAAGCGAAAAAACGGATCTGACTTTAATGAACTATGAGCCGGATGAGGACCAGGTATTGGATTCCATTATTCCTAAGTATATGAGCAGCATGATCTATGGCGCTTTGCTGGAAGCCGTTGCAAGTGAAAACGGAGCCAGAATGGCGGCCATGGACTCTGCAACCAATAATGCGGAAGAGATGATAGAAGAACTTGGACTGGCATATAACCGGGCAAGACAGGGGTCTATTACCCAGGAGCTTACCGAGATCATAGCCGGAGCCAATGCGATTTCATAAGGCGAACCGAACTTCATGTTAGCAGGAACGAGAGAAATATAAAAGAAGGAGAAACAAGATGGCAGGACAAAATATTGGTAAGATCACCCAGATCATCGGTGCCGTACTGGATATCAAGTTCAGCCAGGGCAAGCTGCCGGATATCAATGAAGCGATTGATATCACTGCAAAAGATGGCGGCAGACTGGTTGTAGAAGTATCTCAGCATCTTGGCGATGATACGGTAAGATGTATCGCCATGGGATCCACCGATGGACTGGTACGTGGTATGGATGCGGTGGCTACCGGCGCTCCGATTACCGTACCGGTTGGAGAGGAGACATTGGGACGTATATTTAACGTTCTGGGTGATCCGATCGATAATAAACCGGCACCGGAAGTAAAAGAGCATTTTCCGATTCACAGACCGGCTCCCACCTTTGAGGAGCAGTCTACGGAAACGGAGGTTCTGGAAACCGGTATCAAGGTCGTTGACCTTCTCTGCCCTTATCAAAGGGGTGGTAAGATCGGCCTATTCGGTGGTGCAGGAGTAGGTAAAACAGTATTAATTCAGGAGCTGATCCGTAACATAGCCACAGAGCACGGCGGATATTCCGTATTCACCGGCGTTGGCGAGCGCACCCGTGAAGGGAATGACCTTTATCACGAGATGCAGGAATCAGGCGTTATTAATAAAACAACCATGGTGTTTGGACAGATGAATGAGCCGCCGGGTGCCCGTATGAGGGTAGGCCTTACCGGCCTTACCATGGCTGAGTATTTCCGTGATCAGGGCGGAAAAGATGTACTTTTATTTATTGACAATATTTTCCGTTTCACCCAGGCAGGATCTGAGGTTTCCGCTCTGCTTGGACGTATGCCTTCCGCAGTAGGCTATCAGCCGACGCTGCAGACCGAGATGGGTGCTCTTCAGGAGAGAATCACTTCCACGAAGAATGGTTCCATTACATCGGTTCAGGCAGTTTACGTTCCGGCCGATGACTTAACGGACCCGGCTCCGGCCAACACATTCGCCCATCTGGATGCAACCACGGTACTTGACCGTTCCATCGTGGAGCTGGGTATTTATCCGGCGGTTGATCCCCTTGGTTCCACATCCAGAATTCTTGATCCCCGTATCGTAGGAGAGGAACACTACCGTGTTGCCCGCGGGGTTCAGGAAGTGCTTCAGAAGTATAAAGAGCTTCAGGATATCATTGCCATGCTGGGTATGGATGAGCTTTCTGAGGAAGATAAGATCACGGTGGCCCGTGCAAGAAAGATCCAGAGATTTTTATCTCAGCCTTTCTTCGTTGCAGGACAGTTCACCGGACTGGAAGGCCGCTATGTGCCGCTTTCTGATACCATTCAAGGCTTTAAGGAGATTTTGGAAGGTAAACATGATGATATTCCGGAGAGCTATTTCTTAAATGCAGGCAGCATTGAGGACGTTCTTGCCCGTGTGAAAAAATAGGGGGTGGGAATATGGCTGATTTATTTAAACTGCAGATCATTACTCCGGAACGGAAGTTTTACGAGGGAGAGGCTTCTATGGTGGAGCTTACTACCACGGAAGGGGATATCGGCGTATACCGGAATCATATTCCCATGACTGCCATTGCTGCTCCGGGAGTCTTAAAGATTCACGAGGAGGGCGGAGTGAAGAATGCGGCCCTGATGTCTGGTTTTGTTGAGATTTTACCAGAGAAGATCGTCATTATGGCGGAAGTTGTGGAATGGCCGGAAGAAATCGATGCAAACCGTGCAGAGGAGGCTAAGATTCGTGCAGAACGCCGCTTAAAGGAACAGAGCGGAAAAATTGATAATGCTAGAGCGGAAGCTGCTCTGAGAAGAGCTCTTATAAGGCTTTCACTTACAAAGTAAAGAAAAGGGATTTGAACCTTTTAAAACAGGTTCAGATCCTTTTTTATTGACCTGCAGGGAAGCGTTATGGTATCATTATTGCAGTTAAAACGTAAAGAATCTGGGATAATCCGGCACTTATGGATTAAACCCTTCTTTTGTGGTATACTATTATGCAGATTATATAAACAGGGGGATAGTATTATGAAGAAAACATCATTAGTGATTATGGCGGCGGGCATTGGCAGCCGGTTTGGCGGAGGAATCAAACAGCTGGAACCGGTAGGACCAAGCGGTGAGATTATCATGGACTATTCCATATACGATGCACTGAATGCCGGATTTGACAAAGTTGTGTTCATCATAAGAAAGGATCTGGAACAGGATTTTAAGGAGATCATAGGTAAGAGGATCGAAAAGATTGCTCATGTGGAGTACGCTTATCAGGAGCTTGATGACCTTCCAAAAGGTTATACGAAACCGGCCGACAGAACAAAGCCATGGGGAACCGGCCAGGCGCTTTTATGTGCAAAAACGGTGATTCATGAACCTTTTGTGGTGATCAATGCGGATGATTATTACGGGAAAGAAGGTTTTATAAAGATTCATGAATACCTGGTGAATAAGATGGATCCAATGTCAAAGCCTTTTGATATCTGCATGGGAGGATTTATTCTGGGCAATACCTTAAGCGAAAATGGCGGTGTGACCCGTGGGGTATGCCAGGTGGATGAAAGAGGAATCTTAAAAGGGGTTACAGAGACATACGAAATCAGACAATGCGAAGACTGGGCAGAAGGGCGCAGTGAGGAAGGAACCCCTGTGAAGATCCCTTTGAACCAGAATGTTTCCATGAATATGTGGGGGCTTTCCCCTGCGTTTCTTGAGGAGCTGGAGAGAGGATTCCCGGGCTTTTTGACCGGTTTAAAAGAAGGGGATGTGAAAACGGAATATCTGCTTCCTAAGATCATCGATAAGCTTGTTCAGTCCCAGAAAGCGCAGGTAACGGTGCTTGAAACAAGAGACCGGTGGTTTGGAGTGACCTATAAAGAGGACAAGCCCGCTGTGGCTGCGGCTATCCGGAACCTGGTTTCCGAAGGTGTATATCCGGAGCGCCTGTTCGATGTAAGGTAATAATAATAAACGGTTTTCTGATCGGCTGTACATCAGAAAACCGTATTTTCATTTAAGGGGATTTTGCACTTTCCCTTTTTGCTTTGCATACTATAGTGTTGTATAAGCAGAAAGCAGGGAGTGATAACAGCCGTGCCGTTTAACCCGGATTATACTTATGGAAACAGATTTCAGGAACTGGAGCCATATATGCTTTATGGCGACAGGAGTGCCGCAGAGCGTTCCTTTGAAAGAAAAGATTCCATTGTGCAGGATTTGGAATATTTACAAGGAATGTACCCAGGACATATGAAACGTTTGCAGGAATACGTAGTCTCAGCGTGTGATCATCTGGATTATAAAAACAGTCCCATGTATGACGAATATCCGGATCGTTTGATGATCAACCAGGTCTGCGATTCCATCTGTGACCAAATACGCAGGGATGGTATCCTGATTGATGAACTGGCAGCAGAGCCAGGAGATACAGAACAGTCAGCTGCAGAGCAGGAAAGAGCAGAACAAATGGAGTGGGGAGCAGACGATATGGATGAATCGGATCTGTTGTCCCAGGACCGTGATTCGTCATGGGATCGCCCGCCGTGGGGACCAAGGGGGCCGAGGGGCCCAAGAGGACCAAGAGGACCAAGAGGACCGTGGGGGCCAAGAGGGCCATGGGGACCCTGCGGACCATGGGGGCCATGTGGACCGAGAGGACCGTGGGGACCATGGGGGCCATGGGGACCGAGAGGACCTTGGGCCCAGAGTCTCGATGATGGTTGGCTGGATGGCGTCGTTAACGTACTTTTGCTTAATGAGATGCACCGCAGGAGATGCCGCAGCGGACTTTGCACATAGGAGAAGAAAAGCAGTTGTCCTTTAAAGGACAGCTGCTTTTTATATGGTTATCCGCATGGATGGTTCTGCGTAACGTTTAACGAATGTTTAAGAAAGTTTTCATTGTAGTTTTGGATATTATTGTATACAATAAAGAAGACAAGGTTAAAAGACAAGTAGAGGAAATTCAGGATGAATCGAATGGTAAAAAAAATAGGAATCTTATCTGCGGTTTTTGTAGCGGCAATCGCAGTTTATTTTATGTGGAATCAGAAAGATACGGAAAAAAGTGATGTTATGGTATATACCTCCATGGAGGAGGCGGCTTTGCCTGTGGTATATTCCGATATGTACGGAAGAAAGATGAACCTTCTCCACGGGTACACCCAGGATATGAAGCAGGCAGTTTCCAGGGAAGCCCTTACCGTACTTCCTGCAGACAGGTCTATGAACATACAGATATCGGATTATAAAGGCAGCATCCAGGGGATCGAGTATGAAGTCCGAAGCATGGATCTGGGACGTCTGGTGGAACGGACAGAGGTAGATACATGGAACGAAGGAGAGGGAGGCGTCACGGCCACGCTTCCGATCCAGAATCTTTTGACAAAGGATAAGGAATACCTTCTCATTCTGACACTGAATACCTCGGGGAATGGGAAGCTGCTTTATTATACCCGCATCATGTGGACGGACAGCACCAATGCAAAGGATATGATCGATTTTGCAGTTGATTTTACGACCCGGACCTTTGATTATGATCAGGCCCGGCAGCTTACCACTTATCTGGAAACCAGCGAGGGAGAGGATAACAGCTCCCTTGGCCATGTAACCATTCGCTCCAGCTTTTCCCAGCTTACATGGGGAGGACTATCCGTGAAACCGGCAGGAGACATACGGGTTACTCTTAAAGACTTAGATGGAATCATGTGCAGCGTGAAACTGGACTATGAGGTGTCCAGGACCGGAGAAGATGATATTCAGGAGCTTTATGAGGTGGAAGACAGTTATACAATGAAATGGGACAGTAGGCGTATCTACCTTATGGATTTTGAACGGAATACCAATCAGGTGTTCTCCGGCCAGAAAGGATTGTTCTCCGGTAAACGGATTATGCTGGGGGTTTCAAACCCGGATGAAATACGGACGGCTAAAAGCCCTTCAGGGGATTGCCTGGCCTATGTGGTAAACCGGGATTTATGGGCCTTTGACCAGAACCGTGAGCATGCGGTAAAGGTGTTCTCCTTCCGAAGCGGCGTAGACGACGGGCTTCGCAGCGGCTACAACCAGCATGATATTAAGATATTGTCGGTGAAAGATAACGGGGATGTGGATTTTCTGGTTTATGGGTATATGAACCGGGGAATTCACGAAGGAAGTTTAGGTGTCGCCATGTATCAGTACAGCAGTCAGGACAATGCCACCACGGAGCGTTTCTTCACTCCTGTGACCCTGTCCTTTGAGATGCTTAAGGAAGACATTGAACAGCTGGCTCATGTGGGAACCAATGGGATGCTTTATCTGATGGCGGACCGGGCGGTTTACGGTATTGATTTAAACAGCAATGAATATATGGTCCTGGCGGACTCCCTGGTTGAGGGCGGATATGCGGTCAGCAGCAGATCCAGCCGGTTTGCCTGGCAGGAGAGCAGTGACCTTTATGGAGCCGGAGTGGTTCATCTTATGGATCTGGATACCGGAGTGAAACGGGAGATAACCGGTGGCGAGAATAATATTTACAGGCCCCTTGGATTTGTAGGGGATGACTTCATTTACGGAATTGCCCGAAAAGGCGACGTATGGGTGCAAAACGGAAGAACAAAGGATGCTCCCATGTACCGGATCGAGATCATGGACCAAAGCGGAAAGATCGTTAAGGAATATGAACATGAGAATGTATATATCGCAGATGTGTCCGTGGATGACAGCCGGATCCATCTGACTCAGATATCAAAATCCGGTGATCAGTCCTATGTTGCTTTTAAACAGGATACCATTGTCTGTAACCAGGAGCTTACAGACGGAGAGATGGAAGGCATTGGCTGGTATGCCTCAGAGGACAGGAGAAAGCTGTATTTTGTCCAGTTGGATAAAGACGCGGTAAGCCGGGACGTAAAAATTTCGGTTCCCAAAAAGGTAGCCTATGAGACCACGGAAGTGGTGGAGCTGAAGGGGAATGCCAGAAACCAGGAAAACCGGTTTTATGCCTATGGGGGAAGCCATTATCTCGGAGGCAGCCGCAGCTTTACGGATGCCCTTGCCCTTGCCTATGATAAAATGGGTGTTGTGACCGATAAGAATCAGGAAATCATATGGAGCCGGGTGAACCGTCCGCCGGTCCGCAATATGAAGGAGCCTCTAAAAACAGGAGCAGTCTTTCTTCGGAACCTGGAAGGGTTTACTGATAACAGCTTCTATGGGGATGGTGTCCTTATGTTAGATGCCAGGGGCTGCACCTTAAGCCAGGTATTGTATTTCATCGGTCATGGATGTCCGGTGGCAGCCTATACAATTCAGGGCGGCTATGTGCTCCTTTCCGGCTATGATTCCTATAATGTAACAGTCTATAATCCGGAATCCGGAGAGAGCCAGAAGATGGGCTTAAATGATGCCTCTGCATACTTTGCCGGCCAGGGGAATGACTTTGTCTGCGGAGTATTTACGGAATAGAAAATGCGTTCTCTTTACAAATTCATAAGATATGTTATAATCATTAAAGGCTAATGGATGAAATTTAAGAAATTTGTAATAGATAACATGATAATCAGAGGTGTGAAATGGAGCAGTATATTATGAAGGGCGGAAATCCCCTGGTCGGTGAAGTGACCATTGGCGGAGCAAAGAATGCCGCTTTAGGAATTCTGGCAGCAGCGATCATGACAGACGAGGATGTTCTGATCGATAATTTACCTGATGTCAGAGATATAAATGTGTTGCTGGAGGCTATAGAGGAGATCGGTGCCAAGGTAGAACGGATTGACAGGCATACGGTCCGCATCAATGGAAAGACCATCCGGGAAGTTTCCGTAGATGATGATTATATCCGTAAGATCAGGGCTTCCTATTATTTTATAGGAGCCATGCTTGGCAAATACAAAAGCGCCCAGGTTCCCCTTCCGGGAGGCTGCAACATCGGAAGCAGGCCCATTGACCAGCACTTAAAAGGATTTCGCGCTCTTGGAGCTGATGTGAGGATTGAACGGGGCGCCGTAATCGCCCATGCCATTGATCTGGTGGCAAGCCATATCTATCTGGATGTGGTAAGCGTTGGGGCTACCATCAACGTAATGATGGCTGCTACCCTTGCAGAGGGACAAACGATACTGGAAAACGTGGCAAAAGAGCCCCATGTAGTTGATGTGGCAAACTTTTTAAACAGTATGGGTGCCAATATCAAGGGCGCCGGCACGGATACCATCCGTATCCGTGGGGTGAGAAAGCTCCATGGAACCGAATATTCCATCATTCCGGACCAGATAGAAGCAGGTACCTTTATGTGTGCTGCTGCCATCACCCGTGGGGATGTTATGGTAAAAAATGTCATCCCTAAGCACTTAGAGGCCATTTCTGCAAAGCTTCTGGAGATGGGATGTGAGGTTGCAGAGTTCGATGATGCGGTCCGTGTAGTAGGGAAGTCCTATCAGAAACATACCGATATCAAGACACTTCCATATCCGGGATTTCCAACCGATATGCAGCCTCAGATGACAGTGACCCTGGCCCTTGCAAAAGGCACCAGCGTAGTTACAGAGAGTATTTTTGAAAACCGTTTCCGATATGTAGATGAGCTTTCCCGTATGGGAGCAAATGTCAAAGTAGAAGGAAATGTAGCCGTTATTGACGGAGTCGATGGCTTTACCGGGGCGTTTGTCAACGCTCCTGATCTCCGTGCAGGTGCGGCGCTTGTGATTGCTGGATTAGCTGCGGATGGATATACGGTTGTGGATGAGATCGGATATATCCAGAGGGGCTATGAATGCTTTGAAGAAAAGCTTCAGGGTCTTGGCGCCATGATTGAAAAGGTAGATTCTGAACATGAAGTAAAGAAATTTAAATTAAAAGTAGGCTAGGCGGGGATATTTCCCGCCTTTTCCTATCGTTTGAAGTCCAGAGCTACTGCTTTTCCATACCTTTTTCCGAAAGAGACCGTATGGAGGTGGCATACTCTGACGGCGTCATCCCGGTCAGCTTTTTGAACTGCCTGGAAAAATAGTGGACAGACGTATAACCCAAACGGTCTGCAATTTCGGTAAAGTTCAACTGGTTGCTGCGGATCAGATGCTTGGCTGCGTCGATTTTCATGCCGGTAAAGAAATCGATGACTCCGCAGCCATATGCTTTATGGAAAATTTTCTGCAGCTGTGACCTTCCGGTTAAATTATCCCGGCAGATGGTTTCAATGGTAAGGTGCTCCCCGATGTGCTCCTCCATATATCGGATGATGCGGTTATGTGCATCTCCGTGCATGGGATTTGCAGTGACCCGTCCTGTGGAAATCTGCTCCGGATTTGAAAAGTATCTGCGGTAAAGATGGATGATCAGCTCTTCTAAATAATTTCCGATCAACTGTTCCGCTCCGAAGGACAGGGAAGGCTGCCTTCGCACCAGTTCCTCCTGGTATGGGTCGTCAAGCCTTCCTGAAAAGGCATTCCTGGCCTCAATGATGATTTGCGCCAGCAGAGCCATCTCCGTCTCCTGTACGGACAGGACTTCTCCCTCAAAGGATTTCATGAATGGAGAGTTGCATTCAAAGCTTACTACCACCAGATTTGGGGCAACGGTTCCGTTAGTCAGGATATTGTGAAACTCCCCGGGCTTGTGGAATATGATGTTTCCCCGCTTTAAAGGGATCCGCTTTTCTCCGGCCATTACATCGATGACTCCCTTGTCAACGCACACGAACTCCCAGAAGTCATGGCTTTCCCCTGGAAAGGAGAAATCGCTCATGTATTCAAAATAGTGAATGGTTATAACCTTTTTTACAATCGCTGAGGAACGCAGCTGGGTGCTTTTATATGCCATGGAAACCTCCTTCCGTGCAGATGTGAATGTGTTATGGACAGTATACCACATTCCATGGTAAAATAGTGAGAAGGGAACGATAATGCAAATTAAATAATAAATAGTGCAAATATCTTTTGGCGTGCATTCATTATACTGAGGTTAATAGAATTTAGGAGGTAACATCGATGAACAAGAAACCGGTTCTGGTAATTATGGCAGCAGGTATGGGAAGCCGCTACGGGGGCTTAAAGCAGATCGATCCTGTGGATTCCCATGGAAACAAGATCATTGACTTTTCGATCTATGATGCGGTTTGGGCTGGATTTGAAAAGGTTGTCTTTATCATTAAAGAAGGCATTGAAAAGGAATTTAAAGAAAATATCGGGAACCGCATGGCGGCTCATGTGCAGGTAGAATACGTATATCAGGAGCTTGATAAGCTTCCGGAAGGTTATGAGATACCGGAGGGAAGAGTAAAGCCCTGGGGAACAGGACATGCAATTTTATGCTGCAAGGATGTGGTAGACGGACCTTTTGCGGTTATTAATGCAGACGATTACTACGGCAGAAGTGCTTTTGTTTCCATTTATAACCAGCTTAATAAGGTTTCTGACGGGGAGAGATACCAGTACACCATGGTCGGCTACCAGCTTTACAACACCCTGACAGAAAACGGCCATGTGGCAAGAGGCGTGTGCAGCACCGATGAAGCAGGAATGCTCGTTGACATTCATGAGCGGACCAGGATCGAAAAGCATGGAGACATGGCAGAATTTACGGAAGATGACGGGAAAACCTGGACAGAACTTGGAGAGGACACCATCGTATCCATGAACATGTGGGGATTTACAAGCAGCATATTAAAGGAGCTTGAGGAACGGTTTGCCGCATTTTTAGACAGAGAGCTTCCTGTAAATCCGCTGAAGTGTGAATACTTCCTTCCCTTTGTGGTTGATGAGCTGTTAAAGGAAGGCAAGGCAGAGGTTTCAGTACTTAAGAGCGTGGACCGCTGGTACGGAGTCACTTACAAAGAAGACAAAGAGACGGTGGTCAATGCCATCAAAGAACTGAAAGAAGCCGGCCTGTATCCGGATAAGCTATGGGAGGAAAAGTAATGGGAGACGTACAGTGCGGAAAAATCAGTGAGGCCATCGGGCTTCTGACCTTTGAGGGAGAGCCGGTTTCATGGAACCGCTATGGAAGCGGTCATATTAATGATACATTTCGTCTGGTCTGCAAGACAGGAGAAGGGGAAAAACACTACATCATCCAAAGAATCAACCATGAGGTATTTAAGGATCCGGTTTCTCTTATGAGAAACATTGCAGGCGTCACTTCCTTTTTGCGGGAACGGATCCAGGCCCAGGGCGGAGATCCGGCCAGGGAGACGCTTAATATTGTAAAAGCAAAAGATGGTAAGGATTATTGTCAGGACAGTGACGGGAATTACTGGAGAGGATATCTTTTTATTGGTGGGGCAACCACCTATGATAAGGTTAGACAGCCGGAGGATTTCTACCGGAGCGGAAAGGCATTCGGACGGTTTAAACGCCTGCTGGCAGAATATCCGGCAGATGAACTGGCGGAAACCATCCCCAATTTCCACAACACTCCGGTTCGTATGGAAGCCTTTAAGGCGGCTGTGAAAGCCGATGCCTGCGGCCGTGCCCATCTGGTAGAGGCTGAAATAAAATTTGCCCTTGACCGGGAGAAAGATGCAGCCATCGCCATGGATATGTTAAAGGAAGGCAGGCTCCCTCTCTGTGTTACCCATAATGATACCAAGCTAAATAACATCATGATCGATGATGAAACCGGAGAAGCCCTGTGCGTGATTGACCTGGATACCATAATGCCAGGCCTGTCCATCTTTGATTTTGGTGATTCCATCCGTTTTGGGGCCAATACGGCAGAAGAGGATGAGCCTGATGTGAGCAAGGTATCCTTGTCCCTTCCTCTGTTCGAGACCTATACCAGGGGATATTTAGAGGGGTGCAAGGGAAGTCTGACTGCGGAGGAAAAGGAGATGCTTCCTATGGGAGCAAAGCTGATGACCTTTGAGTGCGGCGTCCGCTTCTTAACAGATTTCCTTCAGGGAGATACTTATTTCCATACAAGCAGAGAAAATCACAATCTGGACCGTACCAGAACCCAGTTTGCCCTTGTAGCCGACATGGAGAAAAAGTGGGAAGAAATGAAGGAAATTGTTAGCAAGAGTGAATAATGATCCGCTTGAGTCATTCGTAAACAAAATATGAAAAAGAAAGAGGAGAGAATATGAGAATATTGGTAACCGGAGGCGCCGGATATATCGGCAGCCATACATGCATTGAGCTTTTGGAACAAGGTCATGAGGTTGTTGTAGTGGATAACCTTTGCAACTCCTCCAGGGTGTCCCTGGAGCGGGTAGAAGCCATTACCGGGAAAACGGTGACCTTCTATGAAGCAGACCTTTTGGACCGGGATGCATTAGATGAGATATTTGATATTGAGATAATCGATGCTGTCATCCATTTTGCCGGATTAAAGGCTGTGGGAGAGTCCGTTGCCAAACCTTTGGAATATTACCACAATAACATTACCGGAACTCTGATTCTGTGTGATGTTATGAGGGAGCATAAGGTAAAGAACATCATATTCAGTTCCTCAGCAACTGTATACGGAGATCCGGCTTTTGTGCCGATCACGGAAGAATGCCCCAAAGGTGCTATTACCAATCCTTACGGGCAGACAAAAGGCATGCTGGAGCAGATCCTCACAGACCTTCATACCGCTGATCCGGAATGGAGTGTGATCATTCTTCGCTATTTCAATCCTGTTGGCGCTCATAAGAGCGGTTTAATCGGAGAAGATCCTGCGGGAATCCCCAATAACTTAACACCATACATTACTCAGGTTGCGGTAGGCAAGCTGAAGGAAGTAGGTGTATTTGGAAATGATTATGATACGCCTGATGGAACCGGAGTCAGGGATTATATCCATGTGGTAGATCTGGCTCTTGGGCATGTAAAAGCCCTTGAAAAGATGGCATCCTCAGAGCCGTTGGTACGTATTTATAATCTGGGAACCGGTCAGGGCTTTAGCGTGCTTCAGATGATCGAGGCGTTTTCAAAGGCATGTGGGAAGTCCATTCCATATTCCATCAAGCCCCGCCGCCCAGGCGATATTGCAGAATGCTATGCAGATGCAGCTCTGGCTAAAAAGGAGCTTGGCTGGGAAGCAAAACGCGGAATTGACGAGATGTGTGAAGACTCCTGGAGATGGCAGTCCGGGAATCCTAACGGATACAGGTAAAGGCGTAGGGGCCTCTGCCATGCATGATGCACCGGCTGGTCTGACCGATGATTAGCCGGGAGCAGATGCTCTTTGATTTCTTTTCAACCTTGAGGTAAAGATGAAGATAAAAAAGATGTTGAAACAGATCAGGAATAATTATGTCATTGAACAGGTGAGAAAAATTAATATTCCAGAATTTGAACCGGATAAGACCATGCGGTATCATATTATTTTTTCGGGAAGAGTACAACGTGTTGGTTTTCGTCTGGAAATAGAGCAGCTGGCATTAAGATTAAAATTAACTGGATGGATAAAGAACCTTGAGAGCGGAAATGTAGAAATGGAAATTCAGGGAATGAAAAATAAAATAGACTACTTATTGGAGTTTATGAATTCGCTGAAACGTATTAAAATAAGCCAAATGCAAAAAGATATAAGAACTGTTTTAAACCAGGAAGAGGAGTTTAAAATAATTTAATAGTAGTTATTTATTATCTTGATAATTAAAACGGATAGTTTCCGTTGTCAAAGTATCTATCCTTAGGATTTTCATTCCATGGACGGATGCTTTTTTCTTTTGTTGCACTGTCAATTACAAAAGGATTACTTCATATGAATGAGAAGAGGATTATCAATAGGTGAAAAAGAACAGGAGCACCGCCACTAACATGAAGTCATTATGACTTTATGCAAGCGTGCGGCACTCCTGTTCTTTCTCTGATTGAGAAACGGTATAGAGCATACCAAGGATAGAGATAATGCCAAAAATAATACAAAGAATCCAGGCATAATTGTAGATTCCCGTGAAATCTTAGATGGAGGCTAATAATGGAGTGCCAATGGCAAGACCAAGTTGTCCAAACAGATTTATACTTTATTATTCCCGAATTAGCTGATGAACCGCTTCATGTATTTTTTTTGCTATGTAAGGATTGTTCATTGTATAAAGATGAATGCCATTGACGCCGTGCACAACAAGATCAACAATTTGATCAATTGCATAAGCAATGCCTGCATCACGCATTGCATCAGGATTATTTTCGTACCGGTTCATCATCGCGATGAATTTCGAGGGCAGTTCCACATGGCAGAGTGATACCATGCGTTCGATCTGCTTCTTATTGATTACCGGCATAATGCCTGCTTCAATCGGAACATGGATCCCCGCAAGGGAACAACGTTCCTGAAATCGATAAAGATAGTCATTATGAAAGAAAAGCTGTGTAATTAACTGATCCGCTCCAGAATCCACTTTTCTCTTTAAATTATCAATGTCTTCAATGAGATCCTTTGATTCCGTATGTCCTTCAGGATAGCAAGCCGCTGTTATGTCAAAATCTCCGTACTCCTTAATAAACGTAATCATATCGCTGGCATAGGAAAAGTCACCTCTGGGCTGATTGGGATCTAGAATATCTCCACGGAGTGCAAGGATATTTTCGATTCCGTTTTGCTTAAAATTCTCCAACTGAGAAAGTAAATCTTCTTTCGTAAGGCCGGCACAAGTTAAATGGGCTAAACTTTCAATATTGTATTGATTCTTAATTGTGGATGCAATTTCACAGGTCGTGTGACCGTTGCCATTGCCACCTGCTCCATAGGTTACGCTGATAAAGTCGGGATTCAGTTCATGCAAAGCATTAAGCGTATTGTAAATTGTCTGGATAGAATCGGTTCTTTTGGGTGGAAAGACCTCAAAAGATAACGTTGTCTTATTTTTTAAGATATTAGATAGTTTCATTTCTTAACCGCCTTGCTGCCTGAACCATGTTTTCAAGACTGGGTTTAGGCCCGGTCTCTGTCTTTGCAGCAAAGTACCTTCCATTTATTTTACAACAAATAATAACACAGGAATGAGGTCATTACGTAATACAAAATACTTATAGATACCTATAGAAAAAAGCTATGACAGATACTGCCATAATAAGACAAACTGGCCAGTAATGTTCCCAAAGAATACATTTATGGGCCTAATGGGTTGTCTCACGCTGTATATTTTTCTCAGACAGCTTTTTTATAGAGGTAGCATATTCCGAAGGAGTCATTCCGGTCAAATGCTTGAATTGTCTGGAAAAGTAGTGAACCGAGGTATAACCAAGCTGATTGGCGATCTGGGTAAAATTAAGCTGCCGGTTTCGGATGAGCTGCTTGGCCGCATCGATTTTCATGCTGTTAAAATATTCAATGACGCCAGTGTTCCCCTTTTCTGAGAAAAGCTTTTTTAACTGGGAAGTGCTGATTAAATTATCCCGGCTGATCTGATCAATGGTCAGCTGGCTGCAGATGTTCTTTTCGAAATAACAAAGGATGGTTTCATAGATGTCTTCTGCAGAAGGGGTGTCCTTAAGGAGGGCTGGAGCCTGTCTGGCTGAAAAGGAATGGCGGTACATTTGGATCAGGAACTGCTCCAGATAAATCTTTATCATCTGCTCTGCCGCAAAGGGCCCGTGGTCCTTTCGTACCAGCACTTCCTGATAGGGATCGTCAAGTCTTCCTTCAAAGCACAATCGTGCTTCCGCAATGATCCGCGCCAGAAGCTCCTGCTCTTCCTGCCCCACCTTTAAGATCTGCTCCTTAAAAAACGCCATATGAGGGGATTGGCAGTCAAACCCAATGACCACAAGGTTGGGAGCAATGATCCCATTGGCTAAAACCCTGTGGAATTCATTTGGCTGATGGAAAATAACCTCTCCTTTTTGAAGCGTAAGCCGTTCATGATCAGCTACCACATCCACTTCTCCCTTATCGACACAAAGCAGTTCCCAAAAGTTATGAGATTCCCCCGCAAACGTGAAGTCGCTCATATATTCAAAATAATGGATGCTGATGATCCGGTGTATGGTCACTTCTTCTGTTAATTCCGTATACTTATATTTCATACTTTTCCCCCTGGTTTCATAGACTAAATGCTTCTGCCTTTACAAATGCTATATTGTGCAAATAGTATATAATTTACCTGTATTTTAACTTCTTATTATGAAAAAAGCAAATGATAAAAATCTAAATTGTTAAAAATGATGACCTTTTGTACAAAGCATTTTGCCCAAAAGTATAATAATATAGATTCACCAAGAACATCTGACGGAAAAGTCAGATAACATAGGGAGGTAAAATTATGAAAAGACGTTTTATGGGTATTATGCTAAGTGCGGTCATGGCTGCCGGCCTTCTGGCAGGATGTGCAGGAGGGGCCACCACTGCTACCACAGCTGCTGCGGCTGGCGGAGCGGCCACGGATGCACCGAAGGAAACGGCTGCAGGCGGCGGAGAAGGGCTTATTTACTGGTCCATGTGGGAAGCAACAGAGCCTCAGGGCCAGGCAATCCAGATGGCAATTGACAAATTCACTGCAGATACAGGAGTGAAGGTAGATGTTCAGTTTAAGGGACGTACGGGAATCCGTGAAGGTCTGCAGCCGGCTTTGGATGCGGGAACTAACATTGACTTATTTGACGAGGATATTGACCGTGTAAATACCACATGGGGACAGTACTTAATGGATCTGGAGGATTTAGTAAAGACTTCCGGCTACGAAGCCAACGCTAATGCAGGTTTAATGAGTGCTTGCCGGGAAGTGGGAGATGGAACATTAAAATCCATTCCTTACCAGCCCAATGTATTTGCATTTTTCTATAATCAGACTATTTTCGATGAGGCGGGAATCAAGGAAGTGCCAAAGACCTGGGAAGAGCTTGATGCAGCTTGCCAGAAGATCAAGGATGCGGGCTATACTCCCATAACCTGTGATGACGCTTACATAACAGCCATGTTTGGCTATCATATGTCCAGACTTTTAGGCGAACCGGGAACAGAAGCTGTTGTAAAGGAAGGCAAGTGGGATGACCCGGCAGTCCTTAAAACAGCTCAGGCTTATGAAGTCTTTGCACAGAAAGGGTATTTTTCAGAAACCATTGCTTCCAACGTATGGCCTGCTGGACAGAACCAGGAACTTGCGCTTGGAACAGCAGCCATGTATTTAAACGGCTCCTGGCTTCCAAATGAAGTAAAGGATATGGCAGGAGAAGACTTTAAATGGGGCTGCTTCAGCTATCCGGCGGTGGAAGGCGGAAAAGATGGTACCAATGCGTCCAACTATGGCGCTCAGGTTCTGGCGATCAATAAGAATTCCCAAAATGGTGAAAATGCATTTAAGCTGATAGAATACATCACTCAGGGAGAATTTGACAAGAAAATGTCCGAACTGTCAATGGGTATTCCGGCAGATTCCAGAAATGCAGAGTGGCCGGCGCAGCTTGCCAGTGTGAAGCCGGTTATGGAGAGCTTAAGCGTACGTTATCCATGGGCAGCCGGAGCAGAAGCCAATGCAGACTTAACACCGATTATTAAGGAGAACTTTATGAAGCTTTGCGGAGGATCCATTACAGCGGATGGGTTCGTGGATGCTCTTAAAGCAGCAGGCAAATAATCCGGATCAATAGATTTTTATGGTGGCACCGCTTTGGCGGTGTCACCCTGTAATTAAGGAAAGCCGGGGGAGGTATTTAACGTGAAGAAGAATAAGACAATGATTGCCGTATTTCTAACACCGGCAGTATTAATGTTTGTCCTTGTATTCCTTTATCCCATTGTCAGGACAATTTTTATGAGTTTCTTTAAAATTGAAGGAATCACGGACTCTATGACCAAGTGGCAGTTTACCGGATTGGCCAATTACAGCAAACTTGCGTCGACCAGCTTATTCCGTATTTCCATGTGGAATCTGTTCCGCATCTGGTTAATAGGCGGACTGGTTGTTATGTCTCTCGCTCTTTTGTTTGCGGTGATCCTCACCAGCGGAATACGTTTTAAAAGCTTTTTCAGGGCAATGATCTATCTTCCCAACGTAGTCAGTGCAGTCGCTCTTGCGACCATGTGGCTTCAGTATGTATACAGCCCTAAATTCGGTCTCCTTAAAAATGTATTTTCCGCCATAGGGCTTAAATACTTATCCAAAGTCCAGTGGCTTGATAATGATCATAAATTCATGGCCCTTCTGGTTGCCTACTGTTTTGGAATGGTGGGATATCACATGCTGATATTTGCTAGCGGAATCGAGCGGATCGGAGAGGACTACTATGAGGCAGCCACTCTGGATGGAGCAAATAAGGTAAACCAGTTCCGCTATATTACCCTTCCCTTGTTAAAAGGGGTATTCAAAACAAATATTACCATGTGGAGCGTTACATCGGTGGGATTTTTCGTCTGGTCCCAGCTGTTTTCAACGGTTACGGCGGATACCCAGACCATTACTCCCATGGTTTATATGTACATGATGATTTTTGGTGCCGGCAACAGCATGACCGAACGGAATGCAGGCCTTGGTGCGGCAATCGGTGTCCTCTTAAGCATCTGTGTGGTTGCTGTATTCCTGCTATGCAACAAACTGATAAAAGAGGATGATCTGGAATTCTAAGGAGGGGAATCTATGGCTAAAAAGAAAGGGTTTATGGAGCCATTTAACTGGAAAAGAGAGCTGAAGCTTTTACCGGGATATCTGATCCTTAGTGTTTGGATATTATTTACCATTGTATTGCTGGGCTGGGTGGTAGCTGCCAGCTTTTCTACGACAAAGGCCATATTTTCAGGCCGTGTCCTGTCCCAGGGAATTCATTTTGAAAACTATGCAAAGGCCTGGACCAATTCCAATGTGTCCGCTATCTTCTTTAATTCCCTGATGTATTCCGTTATTTCATGTACGCTTCTTGTTTTGATCTGTGCGCCTGCCGCATACGTATTGTCCCGCTTTCGCTTTGCAGGGAATAAAATGATCCAGACCAGCCTTGTGTCTGCCATGGGAGTGCCTGTGGTCATGATCGTTCTTCCCTTGTTCAGCCTGATTGCCGGAATGAACGTATTAAATAACTACATGGCAAACAAAGCGGTGCTGATATTTCTTTATGTGGGGATCAACGTTCCTTATACTACAATTTTTCTGCTGACATTTTTTGCCAATATCTCCAGGGCATACGAGGAAGCGGCCGCTATTGACGGCTGTCCTCCCATGAGGGCGTTCTGGCTGATCATGTTTCCCATGGCTCAGTCCGGGATCATTACGGTTACAATATTCAATTTTATTAATATATGGAATGAGTATTTCATTTCCCTCATTTTCGCCAACTCCGACAGGGTACGGCCGGTTGCGGTGGGGCTATATTCCATGATCAATTCCATGAAATATACGGGAGACTGGTCAGGAATGTTTGCATCCGTTATCATCGTATTTCTTCCTACTTTTATCCTTTATATCTTTTTGTCGGAGAAAATCATTGCCGGAATTACTGGGGGCGGAGTCAAAGGCTAATGACTTTATTGGAAAAAATATAAAAAACCTCCTGCTATCCGTGGGACTGTAAGATAATTCTTTTAATGAAAGAATTATTTACCCAGCCCAGGAAAGGCAGGAGGTTTTTAAGTTGTTATTTATCTATGACCGGAATCGGAGTTTCGTCCCTTTCGTCTAAGTGGTTCAGATAGTACTTTGTATCTTTTGCCACAACACCCGATAGAAGCAGAACAGCCACAAGATTGGGAATCGCCATCAGTGCGTTTAGGATGTCTGAAATCGTCCACACCAGATCCAGAGACAGCACAGGGCCGACAACTACGATTGACACGAAGATGATTTTATAGGGCAGCATCCCCTTGGAGCCGAATAAGTACTCGCAGCATCGTTCCCCGTAATAAGACCAGCCAAGAATGGTGGAATAAGCAAAGGTAATGATGCCGACGACTAAGATCACCGGGCCAAGAACAGGAATCTGACTGAAAGCGGCAGTGGTCATCTGGCCGCCGTTTTGTATCATATCCATATTGATGTCCGGGTTCTTCATTATAGTTGAAACAAGAACCAGACCGGTCATAAGGCAGACGACAACCGTGTCCCAGAAGGTGCCGGTTGAGGAAACCAGCGCCTGACGCACTGGATTCCTTGTTTGTGCAGCCGAAGCTACTAACGGAGCGGAACCCATACCGGACTCATTGGAAAATAAGCCCCGGGCAATGCCGTACTGCATGGCAAGCATAATGCCCCGGCCAACCAGACCGCCTGCGACCGCTCCGGGCCGGAAGGCCAGGGTTACAATCACCTTCAGTGCAGGAATGATGAAGTCAGCGTTGATGCCAAGAATGATCAGACAGCCTGCCACATAGAAGGCCGCCATAAATGGTACAAGCTTTTCACATACTGTTGCGATGGACTTGATGCCGCCGATAATAACCACAGCGGTAATCACACCGAAGACAAGGCCGATTGCAATGCGCGGAATCGGCAGCGGTACATTGTTTTCAATAATCTCAGCGATAGCGTTGATCTGAGTCCCGCTTCCAATACCAAAGGAAGCAAACAAGGCGAACAGTGCAAAGAGTACGCCCAGCCACTTTAAGCCCAGTGCTCGCTCCAGTGCATACATGGCACCTCCCTGCATTCGTCCATCCTTCGTCTGCACACGATATTTAACTGCAATCAGGGATTCTGAATATTTGGTTGCAATGCCGAATACGCCGGTGAGCCAGCACCAGAGAACAGCACCTGGGCCGCCTAAGAACACTGCCGTACCCACGCCCACAATATTGCCGGTACCGATGGTGGAGGCAAGGGCAGTAGTCAGCGCCTGAAATTGGCTGACCTCTCCTGGTGAATCAGGGTCTTTTGTAACAGACAGCTTAATGGCTGTAAAGGTTTTACGCTGGATAAAGCCTGTGCGCACGGTCAAAAATAAGTGAGTGCCAAACAGAAGTACAATCATGGGTATCCCCCAAATTGCTGAGTCCAGCTTGTTGAAAAGTTCAGTAACTGCTTGCATTGTTATCTACTTCCCTTCCTTCGTATTTTTTGATAAAAAAAAGAGTGGGATATACTCCCACTCACAAAAAAACAGAGATCATGCGATATTCCAAAAAAAGGGAAACAATCGCCTCTGTCCTTTTGCCTGAGAGTTTCGCGCCTAAGCGCTTGCCCCTTCGGCCCCTGCATAGCTGCAGATGTCTCCAGAGTGCCATCCGTCCATGGTCTGCGCTGGGCGCATTCCACAGATTTCATTTGGCGAACATTTAAAGAATAGCGTCATTATACATTATGGATTAAATTTTTGCAAGAACTTTATCCATGGATGCATTGGAATAGAATTCCCTTGACAGCCGTTTTTAAATACGATAAAATATACATGCACTAGAAACAGCTTACAATTGAATAACAAATGAAAAGTACGTAATATCCCTTATTCAGAGTGATGGAGATACAAAGGATCTGTGAAGTCACGGCAACCCCGACCGGAAATGATGGCCTTGGCCAGAAATGAGCGGCTGGAAGGTGCCAACCTGAGCGAGAAATCGAGCAATAAGAGGATTTGATACATTGTTGAATCAAGTCCGCATTGCTGCGGACTTTTCTTTTTGTTATTCCCCCATGTGATATTAAGGAGGAAATGACAACATGGAAAAATTATTATTTACATCCGAATCCGTTACAGAAGGACATCCGGATAAAATGTGTGACCAAATCTCTGATGCGATTTTGGATGAGATGTTAAAGCAGGATCCTATGAGCCGTGTGGCTTGTGAAACCTGCTGTACCACAGGTCTTGTTATGGTTATGGGAGAAATAACGACCCATGCCTACGTAGACATTCAGAAGGTGGTACGGGAAACCGTAAGGGAAATCGGTTATGACCGTGCAAAATACGGATTTGACTGCGATACCTGCGGCGTGATCGTAGCTTTGGACGAGCAGTCTGCTGACATTGCCTTAGGCGTTGACCGGGCCCTGGAAGCAAAGGAACACAAGATGTCTGATGAAGAGATCGACGCTATTGGAGCAGGAGACCAGGGTATGATGTTTGGCTTTGCCAGCAATGAAACTGAGGAGTATATGCCATATCCCATCGCCCTTGCCCATAAACTGGCCCTTCGGCTTACAAAGGTACGCAAGGATGGAACCCTTACTTACCTTCGTCCCGACGGAAAGACCCAGGTAACTGTGGAATATGATGAGAACGGCAATCCTCTCCGCTTAGATGCAGTGGTTTTATCCACTCAGCATGATGAGAATGTGAGCCAGGAGCAGATTCACACGGATATTAAAAAGTATGTTTTTGATGAAGTTCTGCCTGCAGAGCTGGTGGATGAGAAGACCAATTTCTTCATTAATCCTACGGGACGCTTTGTAATCGGCGGACCTCACGGGGACAGCGGCCTGACCGGCCGTAAGATCATCGTAGATACCTACGGCGGTTATGCACGCCACGGCGGCGGAGCATTCTCCGGTAAGGACTGCACAAAGGTAGACCGTTCCGCTGCTTATGCGGCACGTTATGTTGCAAAGAACATCGTAGCAGCAGGACTGGCTGACAAGTGTGAGATCCAGCTTTCCTATGCCATCGGTGTGGCACATCCTACTTCCGTTATGGTAGATACTTTCGGAACCGGAAAATTAAGCAATGAAAAGCTTGTGGAGATCATCAGGGAAAACTTTGACCTGCGTCCTGCAGGAATCATCAAGATGCTGGATTTACGCCGCCCGATCTACAAACAGACGGCTGCTTACGGACATTTTGGTAGAAATGACTTAGACTTACCATGGGAGAAGCTTGATAAAGTTTCACTTCTTAAAAAATATTTATAATCTTCATGCATAAGAAAGATGCCGTAAAATCAGCTGGTCTACAGCTGCCTTGCGGCATCTTTTTTCTGTTGGTATATACAGTCAGACCAATTCTCAGGGCAATACGCTCACTGATTGGAGGGAATCTAAGGAAACAATGGGATAAGGGGTCTAGACTCTTTAGGGTTTGGCACTAAAACTAGCGCCAAATCCTAGTTTCTTCCTGTTGAATTCTTAAGTTGACATTGATTATAATAAGGCTAACGAAAGGAATTGATTGGCCAATCATACCTTACACGGATCATGCAGTAAATACTATATAATTAAGTGAGGGTATGTAATATGAAAGAGAAGGTACAAGTATTTGGCCGCTTTTTAAGCGGTATGGTAATGCCGAACATCGGTGCATTTATTGCATGGGGACTGATTACGGCATTGTTTATTCCGACCGGCTGGTATCCAAATGAAGCAATTGGTGCCCTGGTCTCCCCTATGGTTTCCATGCTGCTGCCGCTTCTTATTGCTTATACGGGCGGTTCAGCAGTCTACGGGCAACGGGGCGGCGTTATCGGAGCAATCACAGCTATGGGCGTGATTGTTGGTTCCAGTATTCCTATGTTTATGGGGGCGATGATCGTAGGACCTGTCAGTGCCTGGGTGATTAAACAGTTTGACCGGAAGATCGAGAGCAAGATCCCAGCCGGATTTGAGATGCTGGTAAATAACTTTTCCCTCGGGATCATCGGTGCCATCCTGACGGCAATCGCCTTAAAGGGAGTTGCTCCTTTTGTTGAGGTGATGAACCGGGTGATGGAGTCCGGAGTTGGTTTCTTTGTGGATCACAGGCTGCTTCCGCTGGCAAGCGTTTTTATTGAACCTGCCAAGATCCTGTTCCTTAACAATGCCATTAACCATGGAATCCTCTCTCCTATGGGAATACAGCAGGTAGAGGAAATCGGAAAGTCCATATTCTTCCTTCTTGAGGCAAATCCGGGGCCTGGACTTGGCGTTTTACTGGCTTACTGCCTTGCAGGAAAGGGATCAGCCAGAAGCTCTGCTCCCGGCGCAATTATCATTCACTTTTTAGGCGGAATCCACGAGATTTATTTCCCGTACATACTGATGAATCCCCTTTTACTTCTGGCGGTGGTATCAGGCGGAGCCAGCGGGATCTTCGTATTCCAGCTCCTAGGGGTTGGACTCACCTCACCCGCATCACCTGGAAGTATCCTTGCTGTTCTGGCAATGACACCAAGAGGAGGATACTTTGGAGTTTTAGCAGGTGTTACGGTGGCAGCTGTAGTTTCCTTCCTGGTCGCTCTTCCCTTACTGCGGTTTACAGGAAAAGGCGGGGATTTGGAAGAGTCAACGGAAAAAATGAAACAAATGAAGCAGGAGTCAAAGGGAAATCAGACCGCGGAAAAGAAAATTATACCGGCAGGAACCGTCAAAAAAATTGTGTTTGCCTGTGATGCAGGCATGGGCTCCAGCGCTATGGGCGCTACCATATTGAAGAAAAAGCTGGCGGCAGCAGGTTTCGGAGTTATTGAGGTAGTTCATTCACCCGTATCTTCCATTCCCAAAGATGCCCAGATTGTGGTGACTCATAAAGAACTGAAGGAGCGCGCATCCCGCAGCAATCCTGAGGCAGAACTGATTTTAATCACTAATTTTATGGCGGCACCGGAATATGATGAACTTGTGGAAACGTTAAAAAATAAACAAACAGATTTATAAGATGAAATAGACAGCCTTCCTGGTATCCGATTGTAAATCATGGTATAATGTACACGAAAGCAATGAGCAGTGCGAAATAAGACAGATATAAAATTTTGTTGTGCCTGCACATAAGAAATTTTATATCTGCTTTATTTCATAGGGCGAATGCCCGTGAGCTGGTAAAACCTGCGGTTTTACCAGCTGCACTGCGGACCTACGTTACAATACATCTTATGTATACGGATTCAAAAGGGGAATTATATAAATGAAGTTTGCGGGGAGAATACTGAAGTATTACAGCAGAGTAATTGCCGAGTGCATACCTTTGTTTGTGACAGCGGGGCTGCTGTCAGTCTTATCGGCAGTGATAATCCAGAATAGATACCTGCCTGAAATGTCCAATATTTTATCTTTTCTTGTAATTCCGGTATTTATGGGATACAAAGCAGGCACGATGTGCGGCGGGGATGTGGGCGGTTTAGCCGGCACCCTTGCCGCTTCTGCTGTTGTCATGACAGAACCTGCTTCTGCCATGATTTTATCAGCCATAGCAGGCAGCATAGCCGGTTTTTTATCCCGGAAGGGTCTGGACCGGATCAAGCACCGGATACCGGCCGGGTTTGAGATGCTCTTCAGCAACCTATATATATCGGGGCTTGGTTTGCTGGCAGGAGCGCTTATCCATTACATGCTGGTGCCGGTGGCCGCATGGCTGCTCACCTTTCTGGGAAATGGCTTATCACGAATGATTGCAAATGGAGTCATCCCTTTCATCAGCTTTGTGGTAGAACCATTAAAAATCATTTTCTTTAATAACTGGATCAATCACGGCTTTTTCCTCCCCCTGGGATTGGAGCAGATGAAAACACAGGGAAGTTCCATCTTATTTCTCTTAGAGACCAATCCGGGTCCGGGATTTGGAATTCTCCTTGCCTATACCCTGGTTTACCGGAATATGAGAAAGCAAATGCTTTCCAGCCTTATTATTCAGTCCCTGGGCGGCATCCATGAGGTTTACTTTCCTTATGTGCTGTCAGATATCCGGTTATTGGCTGCTGCCATAGCGGGCAGCATAGCGGGAAATTACTGTTTCATGGTAACCGGCAGCGGGCTTCTGGGACCGGCTTCTCCCGGTAGTATCATAACGATCATGATTATGGCAGACAAAAAACACTGGCTGGGAATCCTTACAGGGATTTTTGTTTCCGCCGGAGTGACTTGTCTCTTATCCTGCCTGATTATGTCACGAAAGAAACAAAAATTAGTTGCTGAAGAAGGAATACTACAGAAAGATGAAGGGATGCCAATGAAGAAAATGGAACATGCCAAAATCTATTTTGTCTGCGATGTTGGCATGGGCTCCAGTGCTATGGCCAGCGCGCTGTTTAAGAAAAGGCTGAAGTTGGTAGGATTAACAGGTATTGAGGTGTTTCATGTATCGGCTGACCGCATTCCGCCTGACGCGGATGTGATTGTATGTCAAAAGGATTTTGCCCGTTCCCTGTCAGGAATTGATAAACCATGCTTTACAGTCAATAATCTCACGGATATGTCTGGCTATCAGGAACTCCTGAACTGGTTAATGGGAGGTGGAGAAAATGGCAGCTCATGATTTTACACCCAGGATGCAGCAGGTCGTCCTGGCTCTTCTTAATGAGGACGGGCCTGTTCCTGTTAAGCAGCTTGCGGATCAGATCCATATCAGCAAAAGAACGGTGCAAAGGGAGCTGGAGTACATTCCCAGAGTATTAAAGAAATACGGGCTCGCCTTTTGCTCAAAAACGGGAACCGGTATTTGGCTGGAGGGAGATAAAGATCGGATGGAAGCCCTAAAGGCTGAACTGGAAGAGGATGATGCTCTTGATGTTTCTGACAGGATCGAACGCCAAAAGCGTCTGACCCTGGAGATTCTCAAGGATAAGACCTTAAAAAAACTGTATTACTACAGTGATTTATTTGGAGTCAGCGAAGCCACCGTCAGTTCGGATTTAGAGGTGGTAAAAGAGTGGTTTCACAAGTATCATCTGGAGATAAAGAGAAAACCTGGATATGGTGTTTTTATTGAGGGCAGCGAACGGGATTTCCGCCGTGCCCTGCGTGTGTTTATTGATGAGAATATCCATACAGAGATCATACAGGAGATGTATGAAGACAGGAACCAGTCCGTATTAAACGTGATTCAGAATAAAAGTGAGCGTAATATCTACCGGATCTTAGATGACGATATTGTAAAAAGAGTGACGGCATGCATCTTAAGAATCCGGGATAAACGCATTCTCAATTTAACCCAGGATTCCTACCTTGGACTGGTGATCCATGTAGCAATTGCTGTGAACCGAATCCGAAGGCAGGAGATCATTGAGGAAAACCCCCTCATGACGGATCGCTTGCAAAATGATCAGGATTATGATCTGGCAAAGAGAATCACCAAATCCCTGGAAGCTGAATTTCAGATTCAGATCCCGGAAATTGAGTGTGCTTATATTTGTCTGCATATTAAAGGCTCCAAAATCCAGCAGCTGAATATTGATGAAAAGTCAAGAAGTGAAATAGAGGAATCCAGGGAACTGTGGGATGTGGTCAATGAGATGATCGACTGCTATGACGACAGCATTGCCTATCTGCTAAAGCAGGATGAGGAATTTGTAATCCAGGGCTTGATTGCCCATCTTAAACCGACTCTGGTCCGCCTAACCAATGGTATGAAGATCCAAAATCCTTTGCTGGAGCAGATTAAGCAGGATTATCCGGTCATATTTGAACGGTGCAGAACCGTTGCAAAGGTGATCGAAGGGCGGTATGGATATGAAGTGCCGGAATCAGAGATCGGGTTTCTTGCCATTCATTTTGGTGCGGCAGAGGTTCGGATGGAAAGCAGGAAGGAAAGCCGGAGAAAGGTGAATATAGGAATCGTTTGTGCCAGCGGGATCGGAATCTCACGGCTTATGTCTTCCAAGGTTGCCAGGGATTTTGCAGACAGGGTGGAGTTATCGGTCTATGGAATGACGGATCTGTCTCCTTACGTGCTGAGCAAGACGGATTTCTTTGTATCCACCATACCCATTAAAGAAGAGGCGGATATCCTGTATGTAAGCCCCCTGCTTCCTGCTGAGGATATGGAGCAGATCGCAGGAAAGGTCCGCCGGTGTGAGTTTATGCCTAAAAAGCAGGATAACAAGGAGTTTACCATTCAATTAGACCAGGTAAATTTTATTGCCGTTCAGATAAAAAATGTCATTAGGCTCATGGAATACCAGAGGGTAAATAATGGGATCACCTTTGAGGAGCTGCTGATTGCTGTCAGCGAGAAGCTGGCTGCCTATCCGGAACGGCAGAGTATCATTCAAGAGGATTTAATGAGGAGAGAACGGCTGTGCAGCCAGATATTTCCCGACTTAAGCTTTGCCCTGCTTCATGCCAGGACGGAAGGAGTGGTGAAGCCGGTGTTTTCAGTGTGCCAGACAAAGGATGGTGAGCCTTTCAGCGACCCTTATTTTAAGGGGGTATGTGTTGTATTGATCATGCTGGTGCCAAAGGATGATCATGAGGTAGAAAACAGCGATATCCTGGGTGTGTTAAGCGAGCGGCTGATTGAGGAGGAAGAGTTTCTTGAAGCGGTGAGACATGAGGGAAAAGAGGAGATCAGAGCCTTGGTTTCCCGGTATTTAAACCAATATTTCAAACAATATCTGGATAAGATATAAGATAAACGCAAGGTGATAGCCGGGCCCGATAGGGTCCGGCTTTTTCTGTTGATTTCAGATTTGGCGTTATCAGATGGCGCCAAATGCCATTTTGTTTTCATTGAAAAGGAGGAGATGACACCCCTATAATTTAGTTAGAAAGTTAACACAGGAGGGCATGAAACGTGTTTGGCTACGGGAAAAAAAATGTAGAGAAGAGTGCAGAGCTTCTGGAACTTGGGAATATCCGTTTGAATTGCAGACCCGGGGAAAAGGAGGCGGTAATAAGGGAGGTAGGGCAGCTGCTTTATCAGTGCGGCTGTGTAGAAGAATCCTACATAGAAGCCATGCTTCAGCGTGAACTGACGTTTTCCACAAATATCGGCAATGGAATTGCACTTCCCCATGGCGTAGAGGCAGCTAAAAAATCGGTTAAGCGCTCCGGCATTGCAGTTATGGTATTCCCTGAGGGAACAGACTGGGGAGGAGAAATGGTAAAACTGGTCATAGGGATTGCAGGGGCAGGAGAGGAGCATTTGGAAATACTCTCAATCATCGCAGACTGCCTGGCTGATCCGGCCGATGTGGAACGGATCACCAGATGCAGTGCAGAAGAAATCCTTACCATGTTTACAGGAAAGAGGTGTCCGCAATGATCGTTACAGTCACGATGAATCCGGCCATTGATAAAACCGTAGATATTGACCGGTTTGAACGGGGAGATTTAAACAGAATAAAACGTGTGGAGTCAGATGCCGGTGGCAAGGGCATCAATGTTTCCAAGACCATTAAGGAATTGGGCGGAGAAAGCATTGCCATGGGGTTTTTAGGAGGAACCAGCGGCACCATCATTAAACATGTGCTGGCAGACCAGGGCATTCAGACAGATTTCGTGGAAGTAAAAGGGGAGACGAGAACGAATCTGAAGGTGGTGGAGGAAAATGGAGAAGTAACAGAGCTAAATGAACCCGGGCCTGAAGTGTCAAAAGAGCAGTTGGAGGATCTTCTGAAAAGGCTGAATGGTTATGCAGCCCCTGATACGTTGTTTGTACTGGCTGGAAGCATACCGGCAGGTATACCAACGGATATATACCGGAGGATCACGGAAGAGGTTCACCGGAAAGGGGCAAAGGTCTTGCTGGATGCAGACGGCCCGCTGTTTGCCGAGTCATTGAAGGCAGCACCGGATATGCTGAAGCCTAACCGTTCAGAGCTGGAGCGTTATTACCAGATGGATTACCGTGCATCGGAACAGGAGCTGGTTTCCATGGGAGAAAAGCTGCTGGACCATGGAACCGGTATGGTTGCGATTTCCCTTGGCCAGATGGGAGCTTTATTTTTAACTGGGGATAAACGGTACCGGTGCCCCGGGCTTCGCGTGAAAGCCCATTCTACCGTGGGAGCCGGAGATGCACTGGTAGGGGCCATGGCTTACGCCTGGAATGAGAAGCTTCCCCTTGAAATATGCAT
Organism: [Clostridium] celerecrescens 18A; assembly: GCF_002797975.1. Lineage (NCBI taxonomy): Bacteria > Bacillati > Bacillota > Clostridia > Lachnospirales > Lachnospiraceae > Lacrimispora > Lacrimispora celerecrescens. The sequence goes on from NZ_PGET01000001.1 coordinate 4,747,647, forward strand.
CAGATTATGCATGGGAGCTTCGGCAGGTGCGGTTACCAGTATAGGAACCAAGCCGCCTCAGCGCCGTCTGGTAGATGAACTGATGCAGCAGGCAGAATTACTGGAAATCCGGAAGTAAATTGATAAATAAGGTTGGAGGATAGAAATATGAAAACAAAAGCGGTAAGAATGTATGGCACAGATGATTTAAGGTTAGAAGAGTTTGAACTTCCGCAGATTGCTGAAAATGAGATTCTTGTTAAAGTCATGAGTGACAGCATCTGCATGTCCACTTATAAACTGGTAAAACAGGGGAAAAAGCATAAAAGGGCTCCTCAGAATATAGATACCAATCCGGTGATCGTTGGCCATGAGTGCTCAGGGCTGATTGTAGAAGTGGGAAAGAAGTGGCAGGATCAGTTTCGGCCGGGACAAAAATTTTCACTGCAGCCTGCTTTAAATTACATGGGAAAACTGGATTCGCCGGGATATTCTTATGAATTCTGCGGAGGCGCCTGCACATACTGCATCATGCCAAATGAAGTTATGGAACTGGGGTGCCTGCTGGACTACACGGGAGATAGTTTTTTTGAGGCATCTCTGGGGGAACCAATGAGCTGTATCATAGGCGGATTTCATGCCAACTATCATACCAACAAACGGAATTATGATCATGCCATGGGGACAAAAGTGGATGGAAGCATCCTGATCATGGGAGGCTGCGGACCTATGGGGCTGGGAGCGGTCAGCTATGGCCTTCAATTTGAAAATAAGCCGAAGAGGATAGTCGTTACGGATATCAGCGATGAGCGGATCGCCCGGGCCAGGGAAGTGATTTCAGAAGAATCCGCAAAGGAGAGAGGGATCGAACTGCTTTATGTAAATACCGATAAGATGGAGGATCCCATTTCTGATTTATTGGCTATTACAGGCGGCCAGGGCTACGATGATGTGTTTGTATATGTTCCAGTGAAAGAGGTTGCAGAGATGGGAGATAAGCTTCTGGCCTTCGACGGTTGTATGAACTTCTTTGCCGGTCCATCAGACAGCCAGTTTAAGGCGGAGATCAATCTTTATAATTGCCACTATACAAGTACTCATATCATGGGAACCACCGGCGGTAATACGGATGATCTGATCGAGGCCAATAAGCTCTCGGCAGAAGGAGCCATAGAAGCGGCAGTTATGGTCACTCATGTGGGTGGGATTGACAGCATTGCAGAAGCAACGAAAAATCTGCCTTCCATTCCTGGCGGAAAGAAGCTTGCCTACACACAATTTGATATGCCTTTGACAGCCATTGAAGACTTTGAAGAGCTGGGCAGCACCGATCCACTGTTTAAGAAACTGAACGATTCCTGTAAGGCGCACAAGGGATTGTGGAATGGGGAAGCAGAAAAGATACTATTTGATCATTTTGGAATAGATCAAAAGGAATTGTAAAATATAAATAAAGAAAAAAATTTATGTATGCTGTATTCTGCCATTTATAGGAAGGATACAGCATTTTTAATCAGCTGTGCGGAAATGACAGGATATTTCCCATGGTTAATCGCCCGGATGTCTTTGTTTCCTGGTAAATTTCGGGAATTATGCAATAATGCCGTAAATTTTAGAATTGTTTTATAAATTCTCTTGTCCATGTGTGTTATAATACCCTAAGAAATATTAATTTTTCGTTATAAATAAAGTTTCAGAGCATGGGAGAGACGAGAATAGTGAAATTAAGATTGAGAACCCGTCTTGTTGTAGCATTTTTGATTATAACAGTGATTCCCCTGATCCTGATCTTTGCGGTGGTGGCAGGGCTTGGCAATTACCAGATGAAGGCGTTCCGCAAAGCCTATGATTTAACGGAGCAGATCGATCTTCTGTCAAGCAATTCCCTGCAGTTATTTAACCGCCTGACCCGGTCGGAACAAAGGGAAATCGGCCAGATCTTACAAAGTGATCCAGGGCAGTTTCAGGATTCGGATTTTTTGGAAAAGATTAATGAGAACCTGGCAACAAAGTATGCCTATATGATCGTCCGAAAGGGAGATTCCCTGATTTTTGACGGAAACAGCCATATCACCCAGGGCCTATATGACCAGCTTCCTAAATATGAGGAAATAGACAGTAACGTTGATGGTGCCATATATCTGGATGGGGAGACACAGCATCTGGTAAAGCAGATGGATTTTATGTATCCTGATGGGAACAAGGGGAGCGTATTCATTGTTTCCAATGTGAATGGTCTTCTTCCTGAGATCAAGGTCATGATGGCGGAGATGCTGACGGCCATCATAATGATCATCGTGTTTACTGATGCGATCCTTATGATGTGGGTATACCGGTCTGTGGTAAGTCCTCTGGGGCGGCTTCAAACAGCCACCAAGAATATACGGGATGGAAATCTGGATTTCTCCCTTGAGGTGGAGAATGATGATGAGATCGGACAGCTTTGCCAGGATTTTGAAGAGATGAGGATCCGCCTTAAGGAGTCCGCAGAAGAAAAGGTGGAGTATGATAAGGAAAACAAGGAGCTGATCAGCAATATTTCCCATGATCTAAAGACTCCCATAACTGCCATTAAGGGTTATGTGGAGGGAATCATGGATGGAGTTGCTTCCTCTCCGGAAAAACTGGACCGTTATATCCGAACCATCTACAACAAGGCCAATGACATGGATAAGCTGATTGATGAATTGACCTTTTATTCAAAAATTGACACAAATAAAATCCCTTATACCTTTTCCAAGATTAACGTGGCCGGCTATTTCAGAGACTGCGTCGATGAAGTGGGACTTGAGATGGAAGACCGCAGCATTGAGCTGGGATATTTTAATTATGTGGATGAGGATGTGATGGTCATCGCAGACGCAGAGCAGCTGCGCCGGGTCATTAATAATATTGTCAGCAATTCTGTAAAATATATGGATAAGAGGAGCGGGATCATCAACATCCGGATTAAGGATGTGGGAGACTTTATCCAGGTGGAAATTGAGGACAACGGAAAAGGGATTCCGGCAAAGGATCTGCCCAGTATTTTTGACCGGTTTTACCGCACGGATTCCTCCAGGAATTCCTCTCAGGGCGGGAGCGGAATCGGTCTGTCCATTGTTAAAAAGATTATTGAGGATCATGGAGGCCGGATCTGGGCTACCAGTAAGGAAGGCATTGGAACAGAGATACATTTTGTTTTGAGAAAATACCAGGAGGTCATACAGGAATGAGCAGAATTCTGATAGTAGAAGATGAAGAAAGCATTGCAGAGCTGGAGAAAGATTATCTTGAGCTGAGCGGATTTGAGGTTGAGATTGAGAATAACGGAGAAGCAGGACTTCATAAGGCCCTTCATGAGGACTTTGATCTGTTGATCCTGGATCTGATGCTGCCGGGAGTGGATGGTTTTGAAATATGCAGGAAGGTCAGGGAAGTAAAAAACACCCCGATCATCATGGTTTCCGCTAAAAAAGAGGACATTGATAAGATCCGGGGCTTAGGGCTGGGAGCCGATGATTACATCACAAAACCTTTTAGCCCAAGCGAGATGGTTGCCCGTGTAAAAGCCCATCTGGCCCGTTATGAAAGGCTGATCGGAAGCGGTGTACCGGACAATGAAATCGTTGAGATCCGAGGTCTTAAAGTCGATAAGACAGCCAGACGGGTATGGATCAATGGAGAGGAAAAGAATTTTACCACAAAGGAATTTGACTTACTAACCTTCCTTGCCCAGAATCCAAACCATGTATTTACGAAAGAAGAGTTATTTAATAAAATATGGGATATGGAATCCATCGGTGATATCGCTACAGTTACCGTCCATATCAAAAAGATCAGGGAAAAAATCGAATTCAATACGGCTAAGCCTCAGTACATCGAGACGATCTGGGGAGTCGGTTACCGGTTTAAGGTATAAAAATGAAGGAAAAATTATACGAGATACCGTTAAATGATGCCATGGATGCAGATGACGAGTGCCTATTCTGCTTTCTTGAGAGAAAAGCAGAACAGGAGCTTATGGATTTTGTATTAGGTTCCTGCGCTTCCTATATGGAAAGCGATACGAGAGAGGCCACGGACCGGTCAGGCTTTTGCCGGATCCATCAAAAGAAAATGTTTGATTACGGAAACGCCCTGGGTAATGGCTGGATCTTAAAAACCTATTATAAGAAACTGATAAAGGAAATGAAGGAAGAATTTAAGGAGTTTTCTCCCGGAAAAACCTCCTTAAAGGACCGCCTTACAGGAAAGACAGGAAATGGCAATTCCATCAGTGCCTGGATCGAGGGGAAGGAAAAGACCTGCTATATCTGCGACCGGTTTTCTGAAAGCTATGAGCGGTATGTGGCAACCTTTTTCCACCTGTATAAAAAGGATTTTGTTTTTCGGGAAAAGCTTGAAAAAAGCAAGGGATTCTGCCTCCACCACTTCGCAGATCTGTGCAGCGGAGCGGATAAATATTTAAGCGACAAGGAGCGGAAGGAATTTTATCCTGTCATTTTTCAGATCATGGAACAAAATATGGAGCGGATATCCGGCGATGTCGACTGGTTCATTGAGAAATTTGATTATTTAAACAAGGATGCAGATTGGAAGCAGTCAAAGGACGCCGTTCAGCGGGGGATGCAGAAGCTGCGGGGCGGATACCCGGCAGATCCTGCCTATAAGCAGCGGTAAGCTTACCGGCTAAGCCGCTTAAACTGTCCGGGTGTATAGCCTGTTGTCTGGCGGAAGGTGCGGATGAAGTTGGAATAATCGTGAAAGCCTGATAAATGGCAGGCTTCTAAAACCGTATGTCCATGGGAAAGCAGCTCCTTTGCAAGAGCCACCCGTTTCACCACGATATACTGGAATATGCTGCTTTCTGTTTCAGATTTAAATAAGTGGCTGATATAATATTTATCAAGGGAAAGAGCCTGGGAGATAGAATCCAGGGTCATGGGTGTTGTTAAGTTTTTATCAACGTAACTCATGATTGCCTGGGCCCTATGGGGTTTAGGTGCTGTTCCTCCGGGGCTCGTCTTTTGCCAGGCCCTGTTAATAAGAATAAGAATCTGGAGCAATGTTGTCATTGCTGTTAAGTCGCTGCCGTAGGAGCAGCGATTTTTTTTTGCTTCATGAAGACACTGGGCCATGGAAACCAGGCTCTCGTATTCCTCTTTTGAAAGCAGGACCAGGTTGCCGATGGCAGGTTCCCGGTGGAAACATTCTAACAGGTTGGTGTCAGGGGTACAGTAAGGGCGGATAAAGGCGGGGTTTACATGAATGACCAGGCGGGTGAAGGCTTCGCTTGTGGTGTTGATGGCCTTGTGGATCTCCCGGTTGGAAAACAGGATTAAATTTCCCGGGTTCATATCATAGCATGCATTTTCCACAAAATACTGGATATGGCCGTCCATGAGCAGATAGATTTCATGGCTGTTGTGCATGTGAAAATCCACATTTCCGGCAATCTGGCTGGTGGTAAAATCACAGCTGAAAGGCTCGGTAAATTGACTGTAATGGTAAAGGCTCTCCTTTTTCATGGTTTCCTCCTGAAATAGACAATTTATGCATGCTTCTAGTCAATCTACGCAAACAAATTGCGTCAAGAACAGTATATAATAAATCTATCATAGAATGAGGAAAAAGAAAAGAGGAGGTAGTCATGGTTCGGGTTGGGATAATCGGCTGCGGAAACATCGGTGGAGTTCACACCATGGTACTGAATGAAATAAAACAGGTTAAGCTCTGCGCTCTGACAGATATCCGACTGGAGCGGGCGGAGGAATATTCGGCCCGTTTTACGGATGGAAAGGCGAAGGCTTATGATTCCATGGAGGATATGCTTGAGAAGGAAGCGCTTGACGTGGTCCATATCTGCACTCCCCATTACTGCCATGTGCCTATGGCAGTAATGGCCTTAAAAAAAGGGCTTCATGTATTTATGGAAAAGCCGCCTGCCATAAGCAGAGAGCAATTCGATGAGCTTTTGGAGGCTTCCGGCCAGAGTGAGGGCAGGATAGGCATCTGTTTCCAGAACCGGTATAATGAAACAACTAAAAAGGTTAATGAACTTTTGGCCCAGGGAACACTCGGGAAGATAAAAGGCGGAAGGGCCTTTGTTACCTGGCACAGGGATGCACGCTATTACACAGAGAGCGGCTGGAGGGGAAAGCTTGAGACAGAGGGCGGAGGTGCGTTGATCAACCAGTCCATTCATGCCCTGGATCTGCTTCTTTCCTGGCTTGGAAAGCCAGTGAGAACAGAAGCGTCCATGAGCAATCACCATCTGAAAGGAATTGTGGAGGTGGAGGATACCCTGGAAGCCTATATGACTTTTACGGAAGGAACGGATCCGGTAAGCGCCAGCTTTTATGCCACTACGGCTTACGCCATGGATGCACCGGTTTTCTTAGAGCTTGCCTGTGAAAAGGGGTTTCTCCGTCTGGAAGGAAACTCAGTCTGGTATCAGATGAAAAGGCAGGAGGAACCGGTGGTATGGCAGGCGAAAAAATCTTCTCTGCTGGGAAAGACTTATTGGGGCAGCGGGCACGAAGCCTGCATCAGGGATTTTTATGATTGTTTAGAAACCGGGAAGGCCTATTTCAATGACCTTGCCTCGGTTCAGAATACATTTTACACCATGATGGATATTTATGATTCTGCAAGAAATGAGGGGAGATAGGACATGGATAAGGTAAGACTTGGTATTATCGGAATTGGAAACATGGGAAGCGGCCACTTAAAGAATATTCTTGAAGGGAAGGTCCCGGAGATGGAAGTGACTGCGGTAGCGGACCGCCAGGAAGGCAGAAGGGCCTGGGCAAAGGAGCATTTACCGGAGTCGGTTGTTATCTTTGAAGAAGGAACGGATTTAATCACAGCAGGTGTATGCGACGGAGTCTTAATTGCAGTGCCTCATTACCAACACCCCGAACTGACCATTGAAGCCATGAACCACGGGCTGCATGTAATGTGTGAAAAGCCTGCGGGAGTTTACACCAAACAGGTACGGGAAATGAATGAGACAGCTGAGAAATGCGATCGGGTCTTTGGAATGATGTTCAACCAGAGGACCAACTGCATTTACCGGAAAATGCATGAACTTGTAGCCGGTGGGGAACTGGGAGCCATCAAGAGGGTTAACTGGATCGTAACGGACTGGTACCGCACCCAGTCCTATTATGACTCTGGAAGCTGGAGAGCTACCTGGGATGGAGAAGGCGGCGGCGTACTCTTAAATCAATGCCCTCACAACATGGATTTAATCCAGTGGATCTGTGGAATGCCAAGCAAGGTACAGGCATTCTGCCACAACGGGAAATGGCATGATATTGAAGTGGAAGATGATGTAACGGCTTATTTGGAATATCCAAATGGGGCTACGGGAGTTTTTGTCACCACGACCGCAGATGCACCGGGAACAAACCGGTTTGAGATCACCTTGGAAATGGGAAAGCTGGTCTGCGAAAATGAAAAGCTTATGCTTCATAAGCTGTCTGAAAACGAGCGAACCTTCTGCAAAACGGCAAAGGGTGGATTTGATACGCCGGAATGCACGGTGACAGAGGTTGAAACGGATGGGGAGAATGAACAGCATGTCGGAGTTTTAAAGGCATTTGCAGGCAGGATCCTTAACGGAACGCCCCTTGTTGCAGATGGCGTGGAAGGAATTAACGGTCTGACTTTATCAAATGCCATGCATTTATCCAGCTGGTTAAAGAGAGAAGTGGAGATCCCCTTTGATGAAGATTTGTTCTTAGAAGAGCTTAATAAACGCCGTAGAGAATCAACGAAAAAAGAAGGAACCGGTGTTGTATTTAATACAGAAGGAAGCTATTAAGAAACACCCTTCGGGTATCCCTTTATACCAAAAAGCATGGGAAGCAAATAGGAAACACCCTTCGGGTATCCCTTTATGCCCAAAGAACATGGGCAGTAATTAGGAAACACCCTTCGGGTATCCCTTTATGCCCAAAGAACATGGGCAGTAATTAGGAAATGAAAAAAGGAGAAATGATTATGTGGGATGGAATTCTATTATCTGGTTTTGCAGATGAAATCGATATGGACTTAGGAAAGCAGATAGAAGTATTAAAGAAGCTGGATATTCATCATGTGGAGATGCGGGGGGTTAACGGCAAGGGCCTCGTTGAGTATTCAATCAATGAAGCGAAGGAAATCAAAAAGCAGCTTGATGAGGCGGGCATCCGTTTATCTTCCGTTGGTTCACCCATTGGAAAAATAAAAATCACCGATGATTTTGCCCCTCATTTGGAGCTTTACAAGCATACGGTGGAAATCGCCCATTTAATGGATGTTCCATACATCCGTATGTTCAGCTTTTTCATGCCTGAGAATGAAAACTATGCTCCTTACAGGGGAAAGGTCATGGATCAGCTGGGACAGTTTGCAGATTACGCAAAGGCCAGCCAGGCCGTACTTCTTCATGAGAATGAAAAGGATATTTACGGAGATGTTGCAGACCGGTGTCTGGAAATCATGAAGGAATTCTATGGGGATCATTTTAAGGCAGTCTTTGACTTTGCAAATTTTGTTCAGTGCAAACAGGATACTCTGGCAGCCTATGAAATGTTAAAGCCCTATATCGCTTACATCCATGTAAAGGATGCCCTGTGGTCGGATGCCAGTGTGGTTCCGGCAGGCATGGGAGACGGACATGTGGAAGAAATCTTAAAGATGCTGAAAAACTGTGGATATAAGGGATTTTTATCCCTGGAACCTCATTTAAGCGATTTTGCTGGATTCAGCGCTTTGGAGCAGAATGCAGCTGAAAAGAAAAAATTAAGCGGAGAAGAGGCCTTCACCATGGCCTATGAGTCACTTAAGAAAATACTGAAATTAATTTAACAATATCTCATATTACTGCCAACTGGTTATGAATGCAAGAGTAAGAGAAGAAAATGCCACTTGTAATTTGTCTGACAAGCTGTTATAATGCATCTCAAGGAGATTAATGCTTATGAAAATTCAAAAATCGAATGTAACAGCTCAGATTATTGAATATATGAAATCCAACATTGAGAACGGCATCTGGAGAGCCGGTGAGATGATTCCGTCGGAGCATGTTCTTACTGAGGAGCTTTCTGTATCTCGGGCAAGTATCCGTACGGCGATTCAGCAGTTCATTGCATTGGGACTGATGGAGAGCCATCATGGAAAAGGAACATATCTTATTTCAAATGATATGTCCGTCTTCCGGAAAACCGGCAGAAAAGATCATTACTACAGCATGGAAGATATTGTCCAGTCTCTTCAGTATCGAATGATCGTAGAGAAGGGGACGGCCCAGTTGGCAGCGGAGCATATCTCTCAGGAGGGGTTAAAGCGGCTGGAAGCTTATCTGGATGAGATGAAACAAAGTGTTGGAGATTCGGATGAGTTTGTTCGCAGCGATATGATGTTTCATCAGGAGATTTCAGAAGCCTCTGGTAATCTGCTGCTTAAGCACGGTTTGTGTGAAGTGCTTACAAACACGAGAGAGTACCATCAACAGCTGAATGAGCTGGTTGGATATAAAAACGGCATCTATTATCATACGATGATTCTGGAAGCCCTTAAGAATCGGGATGGGAAAAAGGCAGGACTGCTGATGGAAGAGCATTTGCAGACTTCCATGAAAGATGCGCTTGACTCAGAAACTGAATCATAGTTCATTGTATGTTAGCCCCGGCATGACAAGCCGGGGCATAAGATAAAAGATACTTGTCAGACGACTAACAACATTAAACATAATTAAAGATATTGGAGGAAAATGAAATTGCCATTATAAGATTGATTTTAAATATAAAAAGGAGAAGAAAGGTATGGAAATTAAAAATTTCACAAATTTAACCGGAAAAAAGGCAATCGTAACAGGTGCGGCACAGGGATTATGTCATGGAATGGCAGAAGGCCTTTTGGAAGCAGGAGCAGAAGTCTGCATCATTGATATCAGCCCAAAGACTCTGGAGGCAGCGAGAGAGTTTTGTGACAGAGGTTACATTTGCCACGGCGTGATTGCAGATCTGGGAGATGATGAGGACCTGTGGAACGGCTTCCATGCTGCAATAAGTGGCATGGGTGGACATCTGGATATTCTGGTCAATGGAGCAGGTGTACAGAAGCGTCATAAGTCAGAAGACTTTCCCATTGAGGATTGGAATTTTGTAATCAATATCAATTTGAATGCTGTGTTCAAGCTTTGCAAGCTTGCCGGGCAGCAGTTCTTAAAACAGAAGAGCAAAGGAAAAATTATCAACATTGCTTCTATGCTGTCCTTTTTCGGCGGCTATACCGTGCCTGCATATGCGGCATCTAAAGGAGGCGTGTCACAGCTTACAAAAGCTCTGTGCAATGAGTGGGCAGCTGCGGGTATCAATGTCAATGCACTGGCACCTGGTTACATGGATACGGAAATGAACGCTTTACTGACAGAACCGGATAATCCAAGATACAAGGAGATAACGGACCGTATCCCGGCACATGTATGGGGGACACCGGAAGATATGAAAGGACCATGCATTTTTCTGGCATCAGCAGCCTCCGATTATTTGAATGGCGCAGTCATTCCAGTAGACGGCGGATATCTGGTCCGGTAGGGAGGCTTTCATATGATAACTGGTAAGATTACAATAGAACGAATGGAAGGCTGGAGATATATTTCTGCAAAAGACAGGGGACTGCATGAGGTGATTTCACAGGGGAATGCAGATTCGGCCATGGCGGAATTTAACCAGATTAAATGGTTGGAAAGGGATGGACAGCAATCATGAATAGACGAACATCGATTTATTTGCCGCAGTTTACGGTTGGCGAGGATGCGTTTTCAGCATTTGGTGATGAGATGAGAAAATACGGAACCAGAGTGGCAGTGGTTTATGGTAAAAAGGCATGGAATGCATCGAAATCTTATGTTTTACCTGCATTGCAGGCAGCAGGACTCACCGTAACGGCAGAAGTGCTTTACGGCAAGGACGCGACCATTGAAAATGTGGAACGAATCCTTGCAATACTTGACAGTCAGGAAATCCATATGATTCTTGCCGTAGGAGGGGGAAAATGCATTGATACGGGTAAGGTAATTGGGGATAGAATGGGAAAGGCTGTGTTTACGGTTCCAACCATCGCATCAAACTGTTCCCCGGTAACAAAAATCAGTATTATGTATCATAAGGATGGTTCCTTTCGTGAGATCGTAAAACTGAAATCCGTGCCGTCTCATTGTTTTATCCATCCGCGTATCATATTGGCGGCACCGACAAAATTTCTCTGGGCAGGGATTGGTGATGCGATGGCGAAAAATGTGGAATCCGAGTGGTCCGCCAAGTCAGGCGAACATCTGGACTTTGGCAGCGAGTTTGGCATCACAGCCGGTAATATGTGTTTTTTTCCGATGGTTCGGGAAGGAAAGAAGGCACTGGAAGATGCGAAAGCAGGAAAGGTAAGCGAGGCATTGGTAAATACGATTTTAAATGTCGTAGTAGCTCCTGGTGTCACTTCGGTATCGGTTCAACCGGATTATAACGGCGGGGTCGCACATGCGTTATTTTATGGGCTGACAAAGCGTAAGAATATCGAAAAGAATCATCTGCATGGTGAGGTTGTATCCTATGGTACTCTGGTAAATCTGATTCTTGATCAGAACTGGGATAAGTTTAAGAAGGCTTATGAACTGAATCGTTCCATCGGTCTTCCGGTCTGTCTGGCGGATCTGGAGCTGAACCGCAGCGATTCGTTTGAGGATGTATTGGAGGCAACGCTGGCAAATCAGGAACTGACCCATACACCTTATCCGGTTACGAAAGAAATGATATACAACGCAATTTTGGAGCTGGAAGATTATAAAGGTTAAACCACTTATAATAGACACAGGATATGCCAAATAACATTAGCAGATACCTGTGTCTTTTTCAGCCGGTTATCATTTTGACATAATAGTTTGGAAGATTCTCTCCATACAGAATAGATAAAGCTTTCATCTACGATTCGGGAGCGATTTGGATGGCACAGTCCTGATCTTTGCAGTAAGAACTGAATTCATCATCAGGCATCTGTTCCGTCAATATACAGTCAAACTGGCCGATCTCTCCGAAGGTCATAAGAGAGGTACGCCCAAACTTTGAGGAATCTGCCAGAAGATAATGCTTCTGGCTCTTTTTTAACGCCGTTTTCTTAATGATGTATTCCTCTGTGGAGGCGTTGCAGACCCCGGCCTGAAGGGAAATTGCGGTGCAGGCCATAAATGCCCGGACAATGTTATAATCCTCCAAGTATTCCACGCAGGAGCTGCCCACTAATGAAGCAGTATCCCTTTTTAGAGATCCGGGCAGGACGATTAAATTGATGTTGAGATAATTCATGGATTTATTGATGACCTGGAGGCTGTTGGTAATGACAGTGACCGTACTTAAATGGGCCAGATGATCCACAATGCTCATGGTGGTGGTCCCGCTGTCAATAAATATGATATCCCTCTCCCGCACAAAGGAAGCGGCCAGTGCAGCGATCCTTTGCTTGCTCCCGGCATTTCTTCCGGCACGCTCATGGAAGGTGACCAGATTCGGGATAGGGGACGCATTTTCGCATGCAATGACGCCGCCGTAGACTTTTTCTACCGTGCCGCGGGCGACAAGGATCTCTAAGTCCCGGCGAAGGGTATTTTTTGAAATTTTAAATTCTTCACACAGGGCATCAATGGAAGCCGTTCTGTGCTCCAGTATATATTGCTCCAATTGGTCGATTCGGGAAATTCTCATAGGTGTACTCCTTGCTCAGCTGTCTCTCTGACATACTGTTATAGTAAGATTATAGCAGATGTGCAAAAAAATATCAAGAAGTAACCAACACTTAACCACAATTTATAAAATTAAAGAGGAATGTCTTGACTGACATCGAAATAAGTGCTAAAATATGACCATAACATTACATAAATGAAATCAAAACATAACCATAAAGGGGAAGGGAGAGGAAAACTCTTTTTATCATTGATGAAATGGTGGTGGGACAAGAAGTGTGATTTCCTTCTACTAAGCCAGAAAAGAGATGATTAGGGATGATGCGGCAAAGATTTTCCACAGTCAGTGGGATGGAAGCCCGGGTAAAGGAGAAGAAGTATGGGATTAGTAAAAATGAAGGAATTGCTGAATCAGGCCTCAGAAAAAAACAGGGCGGTTGGAGCCTTCAGTGTGGGAAACCTTGAGATGGTGAAGGGAGCTGTAAAGGCAGCTGAAGATATGAATACCTCCATTATCTTACAGATCGCGGAAGTGCGTCTTCCTCATTCCCCGCTGACTCTGATGGGGCCCATGATGGTGGAGGCAGCGAAGAATGCAAAGGTCGATATCGCAGTTCATCTGGATCACGGCAAGACCATTCAAGTGTTAAGACAGGCTTTGGATTATGGGTTCACCTCTGTGATGATGGATGGTTCCAACTTTCCCTTTGAAGAGAATATGGCAAAGACCTTAGAGGCAGTCAATCTCGCCAGGGGATATGGAGCCACCGTGGAAGCAGAGCTTGGCCTGGTTGGCGGAAGTGAGGATGGGAGTACGGATGAGGGAATCCGATGCACCAATCCTGAGGATGCCAGAATTTTTTGCGAGAGAACCGGAGTGGATGCACTTGCAGTAGCAATCGGTAATGCTCACGGCAATTATCCGGTAGCTCCCAGACTGGCTTTTGATGTATTGGAAGCCATTGATCAGAAGACCAATGTTCCTTTGGTTCTTCACGGCGGGACCGGTATTACTCCAGAGGATTTCCGGAAAGCCATAGGCCTGGGAATCCGGAAGATCAACATTGCGACGGCCAGCTTTGACAGTCTTACAAATGAAGCTGCAAAGTATTTGTATTCGGAAGGAAAGCATGATTATTTCGGACTGAATGAAGCGATGGTCCGGGGAGTGTATGAGAATGTAAAGCAGCATATCCGGATCTTTAACTGTGTGGAGCCGCTTATATAAATCAGTATGAAACATGAAAACAAACCGCTTAAAGCAGCCATTAAGCGAAGAGAAAGGAATGGATATAAAAATGGGAGAAGTTAAAAAATTAAAGTTTCTTGTAAATGGTCAGTGGAAGGAATCAAAGACAGAGAAGTATTCTGATGCTTACGATCCCAGTACCGGCGAAGTAATTGCTAAGGTACCATGCTGTATCAAAGCAGAAGTAGAGGAAGCCGTAGAGGCAGCCAAAGCGGCGTTTCCGTCATGGTCATCTACCCCTGTAATAAAGAGAGTTCAGGTACTTTATAAGCTCAGGGATCTGCTCATAGAGCATATGGATGAACTGACAATGCTGGTGGCAAAAGAAAACGGTAAAAGTTGGGAAGAGGCTCAGGGTGATGTACTGAAAGCCAAAGAAGGTACTGAACAGGCCATAAGTGCTCCGTCACTGATGATGGGAGACAGCCTGATGGACGCTTCCAGCGGATTTGATACGGTTCTGTACCGTATGCCTCTTGGGGTATTTGCCGGTATCATCCCATTTAATTTCCCTGCAATGATACCGATGGGCTGGATGACCCCTATGTGTATCGCCTGCGGCAACACCATCGTACTGAAAGCCGCTTCCTTTACCCCTCAGTCCTGTATGCGTATAGCAGAACTGTATAAAGAAGCAGGACTACCGGACGGCGTTATTAATATTGTCACTTGCTCCAGAAACGAAGCAGAGATTCTTCTCACTCATCCCGACATCAAAGGGATCAGCTTTGTAGGTTCTACATCCGTAGGTATGCATATCTATTCGACTGCTGCAGCTACGGGCAAGAGAGTTCAGGCTCTCTGCGAAGCAAAGAACCATGCCTTGGTTTTAAATGATGCTCCGGTCAAGAGGGTAGCGGCTGGAATCATTAATTCCTCATTCGGTTGTGCAGGAGAAAGATGTATGGCTCTCCCTGTTGTGGTAGCGCAGGAGGGAATTGCTGATGCCCTTGTGGCGGAAATAATCGCTCAGGCCAAGACTCTAAAAGTAGGTCCGGCGTATGATAAGAGTACAAAACTCGGCCCGGTGGTAAATCAGGCTCATAAAGATTCCATCTTGAAGTGGATTGAAACAGGAATAGAAGAAGGCGCAGAGCTTGTACTGGATGGACGGGACATTGTAGTCGAAGGCTATGAAAATGGCTTTTACATAGGGCCGACCATATTCGACCATGTGGCTCCAGGCATGAGTATAGGGGAAAAAGAAATCTTCGGACCGGTGCTGTGCATCAAGAGGGTGAAGACTTTTGAAGAGGGATTAGAGATCATGAATGCCAATCCATATGCAAATGGTTCTGTTATCTTTACGCAGAATGGTCACTATGCCAGAGAGTTTGCAAGACACACCGACGGTGGTATGATCGGCATCAATGTGGGAATTCCTGTTCCGGTAGGAATGTTTCCTTTCAACGGCAAAAAGCTGTCATTCATCGGAGATCTGCACTGCTTAGGCAAGGATGGATTCCGCTTCTTCACAGAAAATAAAGTTGTTACCAGCAGGTGGTTCGACGAAGAAACCGGAGAATCCACAAACGTAAATACCTGGGATGGTACAATCTAAAAAATGCCGGCCAATGATAGATAAAAACGCCCTGCAAGGCGGATTAAGACCTTGCAGTGTGTTTTTTCGTTCCATGAAATGGCTGCTGATCATGCAAAACGGGATGGGAGAGATGTAACGATGGAATATGTAAGATTTGATGAAACCAGAGAAATGGACTTAATTCTTCTTGGAAGGGTAGCAATTGATTTTAATCCGGCTTACAATGAGTATGTGAAAGAAGAATTCAAGCCATTAAAGAAAGTGCACATGTTTGAAAAGTTCGTGGGCGGTTCTCCGGCTAACATCGCCGTAGGTGTGACCAGACATGGCATGAAAGCAGGATTTATCGGGAAAGTTTCAGATGACCAGTTCGGTGAATTTGTAGTGGATTATTTTAACGAACAGGGGATCGATACCTCTCATATTACAAAATGCAAAAATGGTGAAAAGCTGGGACTGACTTTTACAGAAATGCTCTCTTCCAGTGAAAGTAATATCCTGATGTACCGGAACTGCATTGCTGACTTACAGCTGGACGTAGAAGATATAGATGAAACGTATATTAAAAAGGCAAAAGCAATTTTGATATCAGGTACGGCGCTTGCACAAAGCCCGTCAAGAGAAGCAGCCCTTAAGGCAGTCATGCTGGCGAAGAGAAACGATGTCAGAATTATCTTTGATATCGATTACAGAGCCTATAACTGGAAAAATGCAGATGAGATATCCATATACTACTCTGCAGTTGCCAAAGAAGCTGACATTATTATGGGCTCAAGAGAAGAATTTGACTTAACGGAGAAACTGATAAAACCAGGCATGACAGACAAAGAAAGTGCAGCTCTATGGCAGGGTTATCGTGCAAGGATCGTGGTCATCAAGCATGGAATGAAAGGGTCTACGGCTTATACTTATGACGGACAGTCATTTTCCATCAAACCGTTCCCGGTGGAAGCCAGAAAGGGATTTGGCGGCGGAGACGGATACGGTTCAGGGTTCCTTTATGGACTGTATCAGGGCTGGGACATCATAGACTGCCTGGAATTTGGCTCTGCAGAGGCCTCCATGATGGTAAAGAGCAATAACTGCTCGGATTCTCTGCCGACTCCGGAGGAGGTACATGCATTTATTAAAGAAGAAAAGGAAAAGTTTGGTGAAATGATTGCCCGTGTATAAAAATGTAAAGGAGAGCGGAACATGTCAAAAACAATCAGAATGACAACAGCACAGGCACTTGTGAAGTTCCTGGATAACCAGTATGTTTCTGTTGATGGAGTGGAAACAAAGTTCGTTGAAGGTGTTTTTACTATTTTCGGTCATGGAATCGCAGTTGGCTTAGGAGAGGCTCTGGATGCGGACCCTGGACAGCTTAAGGTTCTTCAGGGAAGAAATGAGCAGGGGATGTGCCATACGGCCATTGCCTTTTCAAAGCAGAGCAACCGGAAGAAAATCATTCCGTGCGCCTCATCCGTGGGACCGGGTGCTGCCAATATGGTAACCGCCTGCGCAACCGCAACGGTAAATAACATTCCTCTGCTGGTATTTCCAGCCGATACCTTTGCCTCCAGACAGCCTGATCCGGTATTGCAGCAGCTGGAACAAAGCAGCAGCCTTGCGACCACAACCAATGATGCGTTCAAACCAGTATGCAAATACTGGGACAGAATCACTAGACCGGAGATGATCATGAGCGCTTTGATCAATGCCATGCGTGTGCTGACAGATCCGGCAGAAACCGGGGCATGCTGCATTTCCATTTGTCAGGATGTGGAAGGAGAATCCTATGATTATCCGGATTACTTTTTTAAGAAACGGGTACACAGGATCACCAGACCTCTTGCGGTAGAAGAGGAACTGGATGAGATTGCAGACATCCTTGCAGAAGCAAAGAAGCCGTTTGTAATCGTAGGTGGAGGAGTCCGCTACTCCGGGGCGGGAGAAACCGTAGAAAAGTTCTGTGAAGAATTTAACATACCTTTTGGAGAAACCCAGGGAGGGAAGAGTGCCTGCAAATCAAGCCATCCTTACTGTCTTGGCGGAATCGGAGTTACCGGTACCTATGCTTCCAATGTGATTGCAAAGGATGCGGATGTGGTGATCGCCATCGGAAGCAGGCTAAGTGATTTTACAACAAGCTCAAAGTGGCTGTTTAAAAGGGAAGATGTCCAGTTTATTACCATCAATAACAGCAGATTCCATGCGTACAAAATGGATGCGGTTAAAGCAGTGGGAGATGCGAAGGTAACCGTTCAGGCACTGGCAGAAAAGCTGAGGGAAAAACAGTATGTATCTCAGTATAAAGACGAGATCACCGATGCAAAAAGAAAATGGGATGAAGAGATGGTGCGTTTGGGCAGCATTGAATACACTGGAGAGGATTTTGAACCCAACATAAAAGCGCGGGATCCCAGAACCATTCCGGAGTTTGTTAAGTTAACCGATGGAAGGCTCACCCAAACAGCTGCACTTGCAGCAATCAGAAGAATCATCGATGAAGATGCTACCATCATTACGGCAGGGGGCTCCCTTCCTAGCTGTATGCAGCGCATGTGGACGACTGACAAGCGGGGCGGTTACCATGCGGAGTACGGGTACTCCTGTATGGGATATGAAGTGGCAGCCACACTGGGAGTTAAATTTGCAGAGCCGGAAACGGAAGTTTACTGTGTTGTAGGCGATGCCAGCTTCCAGATGCTACATAGTGAAATTATGACCATTATGCAGGAACGGCAGAAGGTCAATATACTGATATTTGATAACTGCGGCTTTGGCTGCATCAATAATCTGGAAATGAACCATGGGATCGGAAGTCTTGCCACGGAATTCCGCTATACGGATGGGAAGAAGCCCTCAGGGGATTTAATCCCGGTTGATTATGCCAAAATCGGGGAGGGGTATGGTCTGAACGCTTATACCTGCAGAACCACCAAGGAACTGGAAGAGGCTCTGGAAGATGCAAAAAAACAGGAAAGGGCCTGCCTGTTTGATTTAAAGGTGATCCCCAAAACCATGTCGGATGGTTATGAATCCTGGTGGAACGTAGGAATTGCCACAACCTCGGAAAAGCGCAGCGTGAGAGAGGCGTGGGATAGGGTCATGGAAGGAAGAAATGAAGCCAGAAAGTATTAATCTGCTGCAATGCCGGCGGAATAAAAAATTATATGACAGGGAAGGGATACAAATATGTTAAACAAGGAGAAAGTAAAGTTAGGAATTGCACCGATTGCATGGACCAATGATGATTTGCCTGATTTAGGGAAAGAAAATACCTTCGAACAGTGTGTCAGCGAAATGGCTCTGGCAGGCTTTACCGGTTCCGAGGTGGGCAACAAATATCCAAGAGATGTGGAAGTTTTAAAAAAGGCTTTGGATCTTCGGGGCGTAGAGATCTGCAACGCATGGTTTTCCACCTTTTTAATCAGCAGGCCTTATGAGGAGACGGAAGAAGGATTTGAAAAGCATGTGGCATTTTTGGCGGCAATGGGAGCCAAGGTTGTAGGCGTTTCTGAGCAGAGCTACAGCACACAGGGAATTTTAGACCAGCCGGTATTTGAAGGAAAGCATGAGATGGATGACAGGGAATGGGGGCTGCTTTGCGAAGGCTTAAACCGTCTTGGAAAGCTTTCCAAAGAAAAATACGGGGTGGCTTTAACCTTCCATCATCATATGGGTACCGTTGTTCAGAGTGCGGCAGAGGTAGAACGCATGATGGCGAACACGGATCCTGAATATGTAAGCCTTTTGTTTGACAGCGGCCATTTTGCTTATTGTGGTGAGGACCCGGTTGCCATGGTGGAGAAATATGTGGGACGCATCAAACACGTACATTTAAAGGATATCCGTCCTGAGATTGTAAAAAAGGTAAGAGAGGAAAACATGAGTTTCCTGGCAGGGGTAAGGGCAGGAGCATTCACCATTCCAGGAGACGGCTGCGTGAATTTTGATCCCATTTTCAAGGTGCTGGAAGATGCTTCCTATGAGGGTTACATGGTAGTGGAAGCAGAGCAGGATCCTGCAAAGGCAAATCCTCTGGAATATGCTATTCGCGCAAGAAAATTTATTTCTGAAAAAACCGGTCTTTAAGAATAAGAAAAAAGAAGGAGAAGAAAATTATGGTAACTGTAGGAATTATCGGAGCAGGAAGAATCGGAAAGGTACATACAACCAGCATCTGTAATCTTGTAAAGAACGGAAAGATCAAGACCATAGCCGATCCATTCATGAATGAGGAAACAGACAAATGGGCAAAAAGCATGGGAGTTCCTAATACCACCAAGGATTACAAGGAGATTTTAGCAGATCCGGAGATCGACGCCGTGTTGATCTGCTCTTCTACCAACACCCATTCTCCTATTTCTGTTGAGGCCATTAAAGCAGGAAAGCATGTATTCTGCGAAAAACCCATTGACCACGACATTGATAAGATCAAGGAAGTGATTGAAGCCTTAAAGGGCAGTAAGATAAAATATCAGGTAGGCTTTAACCGCCGTTTTGACCACAACTTTGAGGCAGTTAGAAATGCGGTTGCAGCCGGAAAGATCGGAGAGCCTCACATCATCAAAGTGACATCCAGGGATCCAGAGCCGCCCAGCGCAGAGTATGCGGCAGTATCCGGCGGCATGTTCTTAGACATGACCATTCATGATTTTGATATGGTACGTTATTTGGCAGGCTGTGATGCGGAGGAGATTTACGTTCAGTCCGCAGTGCTTGTAGACCCGGCCATCGGGGAAGCTGGGGATGTGGATACCGCAGTCATTACCTTAAAGATGGAGAACGGAAGCCTGGCAGTAATTGATAATTCCAGAAAAGCCGCTTACGGCTATGACCAGAGAGCAGAGGTATTCGGCTCCAAGGGAATGGTGGCAACCTCCAATGATACTGAATCCAGTGCAGTATTAAGCACTGCCGACGGCGTTACCGGAGAAAAACCCCTTTACTTCTTCTTAGAGCGCTATATGCAGTCCTTTGCAAAGGAAGTGAACTGCTTTATAGAAGCCATTGAGAATGATACCGATACTCCTCTTGGCGTTGAGGATGGGTTAAAACCTGTATTAATGGGCATTGCTGCCAAAAAGTCCGTACAGGAGCACAGACCCATAAAAATTTCAGAAATCATGATGTAATGAGCGCAAGAGAGCGAAGATGAGCTTGCTCATCGGCGCGAAGGTTGAATGCCGCCCAGGAACCGAAGGTTCCTAGGATAATGAGCGCAAGAGAGCGAAGATGAGCTTGCTCATCGGCGCGAAGGTTGAAAGGAGCTGTCATGAGCGAATTATTCAGTTACCCGGAATTTGATCCCAAGGGAGTAAAGCTCCTCACCAAAGCAGGGGATAGGGAAAATGATATGTTAATGGACATAGCCGTTTATGAGATGAAGGCAGGAGAAGAGCGGTCTTTCTCCAGTCAGTCAGATGAGATGGCGGTCCTTCTCCTTACCGGGGAAATCCTGTTTTCCTGGGAAGACAGGAAAGAGTGGGGAAAACGGAGCAGCCTGACGGAAGAAGGGCCCTATTGTCTTCACGTTTCAAAGGGCGTAATGGTAAGCGTGGCGGCAAAAGAAGACAGTCAGGTTCTGGTTCAGTGTACCGGAAATGACCGGGAGTTTGACAGTGTATTCTATAAGCCGGAGAACTGTACCAATGATATTTTTGGGGAAGGTCTTTTGGATGATAAGATGAAACGGACTGTCCGCACCATCTTCGATTACAACAATGCCCCCTATTCCAATATGGTTAACGGGGAAGTGATCAATCATCAGGGAGGCTGGTCCAGCTACACCCCTCATGAACATCCTCAGCCTGAGGTTTACTATTACCGGTTTGAACGGCCGGAAGGTTTCGGCGCCTGCTTTATCGGAGAGGATGTCTTTAAAATCAAGGATGGAAGCTGTGCTGCCATACCCGGCGGCAGGACCCATCCCCAGGTAACTGCCCCTGGGTTTCCTATGTACTATTGTTGGATGATCCGGCACCTTCCGGATAACCCATGGACAACACGGGTAGATGATCCCAGATACAACTGGATCAAAGAATTAAAATAAATTGATCGGCTAGAAAGCGTGGTGTTTTATTCCGGATAAAATACCGCGCTTTTGTCGTTTCCTGTAGATCGGGACAAACAGATTCCCAGCAGGACTTTTTGCAAACATGATATACTCTGGCAGCATACTTTATAAGATATTGATGGATAATTGATATCAGAAAAGAGGAGTAATCATGAGCCAGGTTTGGAAAGTGCTGGGAAACCTTGTGGAAAGGTATGACCTTATCTACCAGACGGGTTTGTTTTTTAGAATTGTTGTAGCAGGGTTTTTAGGATATTTAATCGGATATGAGAGAACGAATCGATACAAAGGAGCAGGGATGAGAACCCATGCCATTGTGGCCATGGGAGCCGCTTTAATGATGGTGGTTTCCAAGTACGGGTTCCGGGATGTCCCCAACTTTGATGCTTCCAGGATCGCCTCCCAGATCGTATCAGGAGTCGGTTTTCTTGGAGCAGGCGTCATCTTTGTCAAGAATCATTCCGTCAGTGGTTTAACCACTGCGGCAGGCATCTGGGCAACTGCTGGAGTGGGGATGGCAATCGGTGCAGGAGACTACTTTATGGGATGCGGAGCAGGCCTTTTTCTTATTTTTACCCAGATCCTCCTTCATGATGTCCCTTTTTTGTCCAGGGAGCCATTCCAAGGTGTCTTAAAAATAACTACGAACCAATACGACATCGTTATGATAGAGCTGCTTCATTATCTAAATGAAGAAAAAATCAAGGTTTTAAACATTAAAGTGAGTAAATCTAAGGATTATACCAAGGTGGAGCTTGACCTCCTTTATCCTGCAGGATATGGGAAAAATGACCTGATCATCAAATGGTCAAAAGATAAGAGGATCAATTCTATCAGTGGGTAATTAAATTTTAATCACCTTAAAGCATATAGAAAAAGTAGGAAATAATTTAAAAACAGTTGCAAAAGTTCCGGAAATATGTTTATAATGAATCTGACTTTTCCGACTGATAATCAGGTATCAGGTATAATTATTGGAAAACTGAAAGGAGAAATGTATGAAAAGATTTTCTATGAAGAGTGCAGCATTCCTGTTAGCATCTGTCATGGTGCTGGGAGGTCTTACTGCCTGCGGAGGAAAGGACCCGGTAGCAGAAACCACCACAGCTGCGAATGCCAGTTCAGCAGGCGGATCTAATGACGGAGCCGGAGAAACGGCTGCAGGAGGGGAAAACACATTTACTTATGCAATTGCAGGGGATCCGGGCGCTAATGTAAATGTAATTACAACCAGCGACCGTTTCGGCCTTATGACTATTAAAATGATCTATTCCCCGTTATATATGTACAATGCAGATGGAATCAATTATTTCCTGGCAAAGAGCATAGACACCTCTGATGACAAACTGACTTATACCATGCACCTTCGTGATGATGTAAAATGGTCTGATGGAGAGAAATTCACTGCTGATGACGTTGTCTTTACCTTTGAAGCCATGGCAGATGAGAAAAACGCAGGCTGGGCATATTCTCAGTTGGTATTCCCTGAAGGAGCAGTTAAAATCGAAAAGCTCGATGACTATACGGTTTCCCTCACCATGCCTTTTGTTAACTCCGCTGCAGTGGAAATGTTTTCCCAGATATTCATTATGCCAAAGCATATCTATGAAAACGTGGAGAACTTTGAAAACAATGACGTAAACACCAAGCCGGTCGGTACAGGACCTTATGTAATGGCAGAATATTCCCCAGGCTCCTATGTGAAATTCACAAAGAATGAGAATTACTTCTTAGGTGCTCCTTCTATTGATAATTTTGTATACCGGATCATTGAAAATGAAAATACAGCCATGACAGCCATTCAGAGCGGGGAAGTAAACGCCTGGATCGGTACTCCTGCGCAGGTGGCACAGATGAACCTGGATGCAGCCAATCTGACGGTTTACCCATACCAGGAAGGCCGTGTGGGATATATGATGATAAATGCAAACCGTATAAAGGATGAAAACTTGAGGAAAGCGATCTTCTATGCCCTGGATAAAAAGGCCATTGCAGACGCAGCACTTTTAGATCCCCAGTATTATGACCTGCCATGGAGCTTCATGCCTCCCAACAGCCAGTATTTTACGGAGGATGTGGAGAAATACGAGCAGAATCTGGATAAATCCAAAGAGCTTCTTGCAGCTTCCGGTGTAACAAATCCGGAATTGACACTTGCCTATAACGCTTCCGACAGCCTCCAGTCCACTTCTGCCATCATGATACAGGAACAGCTTCAGAAGGCAGGAATTAAGGTGAACTTAACCGGCGTTGATTCAACGGCCCTCAGCCAGCAGATGAAGCAGGCGGATAATCCTTATGATATGTATTTTGGCGGATATATCATGGGCATTGACCCGGATACGTTCTCAAGCTTATTTGAATCAGGTGCCCCATACAATTATATGCATTACGACTATCCTGAGATGAATGACCTTTTTGCCCAGGGCCGAAAGGAAACAGACGATGCAAAGCGTAAAGAAATCTATACAACGATCCAGCAGAAACTGCAGGATACCGCTTGCTTCTATCCTCTGTATTCCAATAAACGCCTTCTTGTAGTATCCAAAAACGTATCAGGAATTGAAGAGTCAAAGCTGGTTCCTGTTTATACCTTTGAGGATACTTCCAAACTACAGATGAAGTAATGATGTCAGCAGATGCGTAAGCAGCAGAAATGGTGCGTCGTGGATCAGCTGTGAAGAGGAAAGGGTGTTCTGCTGCTGGAATCCTGCGGCAGACACCTCTTTCTATATATAAGGAGAAACCATATGGCGAAATATATATTAAGACGGATATTAACAGCCATACCCATGGTCCTTTTAATCACAATTCTATGTTTTGCTTTGATGCATTTTGCACCGTATAATGCCATTGATGCAATGACAACACCAAAGATGTCTCCGGAAACAATTGAATTGATTAAGGCCAAATATGGGTACGACAAGCCTCTGTTCATCCAGTATTTACGCTGGCTGAACGGGATATTGAACGGGAATTTTGGATATTCCATCGTAACCAAGCAAAGCATTGCCGGGGATCTTGCAGTGAGGATTCCAAACACCATAAAACTGGTTCTACCAGCCTATGGAACCGCTTATATTCTGGCAATCATCCTGGGGCTTTTGGCAGGCTCCCACAAGAATAAGGCAGCAGACAAAGTGATCGACGGAATCTCTTCCGTAGCGATCGCCGTTCCTTCCTTCTGGTTTTCCATGCTTTTGATTTTTGTCCTGGGTTATAAGCTTAAGCTTCTTCCCATTGTAGGAATGCATTCCGTAGGAAAGGAAGCTTCTGTGGCGGATTTTCTAAGGCATTTTATTATGCCTTTTATCACCCTTACTTTTACATTTTTACCGGCCAATGTTAAATTCGTCCGTTCTTCCACAGTTACCCAGTTTTCTGAGGACTATGTGCTGGTTCAGCGGGCCTTTGGTGCTTCCAGAGGAGAAATCATGTTTAAACATGTCTGTAAGAACGTCCTACTTCCCATTATTACAAGGCTGGGCATGGCTCTTCAGCTGCTGGTAACAGGAGCCATCATTACGGAAACCGTATTTGGGTGGCCGGGTGTCGGACCTTATTTTATCAAGGCGATCCAGGGCATGGATTATCCCATCGTCATGATCATACTGGTCTTATCCTCTTCCCTCGTGATTCTTGGTAACCTTCTGTCGGATATCCTTTACTGTATCACGGATCCGCGAATCAGGGAAATGGGGTGACAGAAGATGAAAAGAAACGAAGTGAACAAAAAGAAGAGCAGGTCCGTGAGAGTGGACAGCGTATTCCTGGCATTAAAGCATGATAAGGCGGCAGTCATTTCCCTGATTCTTTTGGGACTAATCATTTTATTTGCACTCATTGCACCCCTTCTTCCTGTGGAACCTAATGCTACCAATATTGCAAACCGTCTTCAGCCTCCGTCAGCCGGACACTGGTTCGGGACCGATGAAGTTGGACGGGATTATTTTGCCAGAGTTATCTACGGTGGCCGGGTTTCCCTGCTGGTTGGATTTCTGGCCATGTTAACAAGCCTTACCATCGGTGTGGCGGTGGGAACCATTTCCGGCTTTTGCGGAGGAATGGTGGATATGGTTCTCATGCGCATTGTAGACGTCCTGTATTCGATTCCGTGGATGATCCTTGTTACCGTTGTCAGCCTCTTTTTAAGGCCAGGATTAAAGTCCATCATTCTGGTCATCGGCTTTTTTACCTGGATGGAGATTGCCAGGCTGGTGCGGGCCGAGACCCTTTCCCTTAAAGAAAGAGAGTTCATCCTTTATGCTGAGTTTTCCGGTGTGGGTATCTGGAAAATTATTATTAGCCATATCATCCCTTCCGTATTTCCTACGATCATAGTTTCAGCGACCACAAGCATGGCTAATGCAATTATGACAGAGTCATCCTTAAGCTTCCTGGGAGTTGGTATCCAGCAGCCGATGTCTTCCTGGGGAAGCCTTTTACAAAACGCCCAGGGAACCATGCAGAATACCTTTTACATGGCACTGATCCCGGGACTTCTGATCATCATTACGATATTTGCTTTTAATAAGCTGGGAAATCTGCTCCGGGTTTTCGTGGAACCGAAAATTATGAACGACGAAAAAGAATAAAGGGAGGAAACAGGAATTGGAAGAGATAAAGAAAAACAATGATAAAATCCTGTCCGTCCAAAATGTGCATACCACCTTCCGCACCCACGGGAAATCGGTAAAGGCGGTTCGCGGCGTAAGCTTTTATGCGGGCCATCAGGAAATTCTGGCTGTTGTGGGGGAATCAGGCAGCGGTAAAAGCGTTCTGATGAAATCTATCCTGGGTCTGATGCCGGAAAATGCAGAGGTCACTGCGGACCAGATATTATTTATGGATAAGAACATACTTGAAATGACACCGGATCAGCAAAGAAAGATGAGGGGAAAAGAGATCGCCATGGTTTTCCAGGACCCCATGACGGCTTTGAATCCTTTGAGAACCATCGGTTTTCATCTGACAGAGGTGTTGAAACGCCACAGGGGAATGGATAAGCGTGCCGCTCAGAAGGAAGCAATTGCAGTTTTGGAACAGGTGGGAATCCCGTCTCCGGAAAAGAGACTGAATCAGTATCCACATGAATTTTCCGGAGGTATGAGACAGAGGGTGCTGATTGCTATGGCCCTTTGCTGCCGGCCGAAGCTGCTGATCGCAGATGAGCCGACTACGGCTCTTGATGTTACCATTCAGGCCCAGATCCTGGAACTCTTGAAAAAACTGCAGGATGAATCGGGAATGAGTATCATACTCATCACTCATGATCTGGGTGTGGTGGCAAGCTTAAGCCGCCGGATCATGGTTATGTATGGCGGACTTATGATGGAAGAGGGGCTTACCGAAGAAATCTTTTATTCGCCTAAGCATCCCTATACCAGAGCCCTCCTTCAGGCAATTCCCAAACCTCAGACAGGGGACCGGAAGCGGCTGGAACCAATCCCGGGAATGGCTCCGTCCTTAATCGATCCCCCGGATGGATGTCCGTTTGCTGAGCGGTGTAAATTTGCCTGTGAACAATGTGAAAAGGGAATTCCCAAGTACCGGGTATATTCGGACACCCAGAGAGCCATGTGTATCTTTTCAGCAGAGGAACTGGATGCAAGGGAAAGGAAGGTAGACTGATATGGATAACAGGAACCAGGAAATCCTGCTGGAAGCCAGGGAGGTTTGTAAATATTTTCCTGCCAAGGACTTTTTCGGTCGTAAGAAGGCAGAGGTAAAGGCAGTGGACGGAGTGAATCTTACCATCCGAAAAGGGGAAACCTTTGGATTGGTAGGAGAATCCGGCTGCGGGAAATCCACTTTAGGACGGACCTTAATCCGTATGTACGATCCCACCAGCGGGTCTATCCTGTTTAAGGGGCAGGATATCACCAGGGTAAAGGGCAGTAAGTTACTACCTATCCACCGGCAGATGCAGATCATTTTCCAGGATCCCTATTCCGCCCTGGATCCTCATCACAATGTGCGGGAGATCATTGGAGAGTCCATGGCGGCGGTGTCTGGCATAGCGGCAAGCGAGATGGACGGCAGAATCGAAGAGATGCTTAAAAAGGTTGGAATGAAGCCGGATGACATGTACAAATATGCCTATGAGTTTTCGGGAGGCCAGCGTCAGAGGATCGGAATTGCGAGGGCATTGGCAGTGGAACCGGAATTTTTACTCTGTGACGAACCGATCTCGGCCCTTGATGTTTCCATTCAGGCACAGGTGGTGAACATGCTGGAGGATTTACAGGAGGAGATGGGGCTTACTTATCTGTTTGTCGCTCATGATCTGTCCATGGTACGCCATATTTCCACACGGATCGGCGTCATGTATCTGGGCCGGCTGGTGGAGATCGCAGACTGCGACGAACTGTATGAAAATCCTCTTCATCCTTATACAAAAGCCCTTCTTTCCGCTATACCGGTAGCTGATCCGCAGCTCTCTGCAAAGTCAAAGCGGCTGATGCTTCATGGGGAACTTCCAAGTCCCATGCAAGTGCCTTCCGGCTGCCATTTCCATACCAGATGTATGTATGCCAGGGAAGAATGCAGCAGGGATATTCCGGAGATGAAAGAGGTTTCATCCGGGCATTTTGTGGCATGCTCTTGTCTGCCAATTAAAGGATAAAACGAAAATAATCCTTGACTTTTCAAATAAAACTTTTTATAATAACAACAATTAAAAAAGACTAAGCAAAGACGCTTAAGACATTCAAACTCTAAGGCGTCTTTTTGCATATTTTTAGGATGAAATAAAGAACGCCTTGTGTCCAAAAGACATAAACAAGAAATAAGAGGAAAGGGGATGGAATTATGCCAGATATGGTGAAAGTTGAAAACTTAAAGAAGAACTTCGGAGATTTAGAGGTTTTAAAGGATATAAGCCTGACAGTAAAGGAGGGCGAAAAGCTGGTCATCATCGGACCCTCCGGCTCAGGGAAGTCCACCTTTATCCGCTGCATCAACTACTTAGAGGAACCAACCAGCGGAAAGATAACCGTGGCAGGCACAGAAGTAACAAAAAAGAACCATTTGGAAATGGCTAAAAAGTATTCCTCCATGGTCTTTCAGCAATTCAATTTATATCCCCATCTCACTGTCTTAGAAAATCTGACTTTAGCACCCATTAAGCTGCAGCATGTTCCCAAGGAAGAGGCAAAGAAGAATGCCATCAAATGCCTGGAACGAGTCGGTTTAAAGGAAAAGGCGGGAAATTATCCGGTCCAGCTCTCCGGCGGTCAGCAGCAGAGAGTGGCCATAGCCAGGGCTTTATGCACCAAACAGCCCTTAATACTCTTTGATGAGCCTACCTCTGCACTGGATCCTGAGATGGTTCAGGAGGTTTTAAATGTTATGGTGGAGCTGGCTCATGAGAACATTACCATGATCTGTGTGACTCATGAAATGGGCTTTGCACGTCAGGTAGCAGACCGGGTGATCTTCATGGATGGAGGCTATATCCTGGAAGAGGGAACACCGGAACACTTTTTTGAATGTCCGGAACATGAGCGGACCAAAGCGTTTTTAAGCAAGATCCTTCATTAGGATGTTGATTAAATTATATTAATGAGGAGGGAACCAATTATGATGAAGAAAATGTTATCACTTGCCCTTGCTTTTGCGACTGTGGCATCTTTAACCGCATGCGGCGCAAAGGCTCCGGAGGCCACCACAGCTGCTCCGGCAGAATCAACTGCAAAGGAAGGAGCGGAAGGCTCAGATGCAGCAGGCGAAAAAGCGGCAGCAGACGTACAGAAAATTATTGACCGCGGAGTTTTAAAGGTTGGCTGCAAGGCAGATATTCCAAAGTTCAGCTTACAGAATACGGCAACCGGAGAATATGAAGGCTTTGAAGATGACCTGGCTTATGAGATTGCCGGCTCGATTTTCGGATGCACCGCTGATGAAGCGAAAGAAAAGAAGCTGGTAGAATTCCAGGGCGTGACCGCTAAGACAAGAGGACCTCTCTTAGAGAACGGTGAGATCGATCTGGTTATCGCTACCTTTACCATTACACCGGAAAGAAAAGAAACTTATAACTTCTCCACCCCATATTTTACCGATGCGGTAGGACTTCTGGTTAATAAGAGTTCCGGGATCGAGTCCATCGAAGATCTGAATGGCAAGATCATCGGTGTTGCCCAGTCTTCTACGACAAAGGACGGCTTTAAGAAATACGTTGATGAAAAGGGATACAAGGTAAATCCTCAGTTCCAGGAGTTTGACGGTTACCCGGCACTGGCTCAGGCGCTGGCAACCAATCAGATCGACTGCTTCTCCGTAGACCGTGCGATTCTGGCCGGCTATTTAAACGACGGAAACCAGATCTTACAGGACCGGTTCGCGGAACAGGATTATGGTGTTGCAGCAGCAAAAGAGAATGCAGGGCTTGCAGCTCTTGTTGACGAAAAAGTTACTTCCATGATTTCTGACGGTTCTCTTATGAATCTTCAGGACAAATGGGGCCTGCAGTAAACCCTTATGTAAAGGATAGATGACATGATAAAAGGTCTTTTTGATGCAAAACGCTGGAATGCCCTGTTTCAGGCATTTCCTGAATATTATATACCGGGCTTTCTTATGACGCTTAAAATATCACTAGTGGGGCTGGCCGTTGCGCTGGTCCTGGGAGTGATATTTGGTATGTTTTCCACGGCTAAATTTAAGCCATTAAAGATAATTTCACGAATTTATGTGGAATTCATACAGAATACGCCTCTGGCTTTGCAGGTATTGTGCTATTATTCTGTGCTGCCTATGGTATTTTCCAGTTCAGGTTTCAGGATTCCTAAGTTCGTACTGGGCGTGATCGGGGTAGGTGTCTATCATGGTGCCTATATATCAGAGGTCATAAGGACCGGAATTGAAGCCATACCAAAAGGCCAGTCCGAGGCAGCTTCGTCTCAGGGCTTTTCCTATCTGGAAACCATGTATCATATCATTCTGCCTCAGACTATAAAGATTATTATGCCGCCTCTTGCGAATCAGGCGCTGAATCTGGTGAAGAATACCTCCATTCTGGCTATGGTGGCCGGTATGGACCTTATGTATTTTACGGATTCCTGGGGAGCTGACCGGGGATACTTTGCCCAGGCGTATTTTACAAGCGCCGTGATGTATTTTATCATCTGTTTCCCATTGGCAAGGCTGGCCCGTTATCTGGAAATCAGATCCATGCGGCTGCCCGTAGCAAAAACGCTTGATATAAAGGCAGATGAGGAGGCAGCATGTTAGAATTATTTCATCAGATATTTACACCGGCCAATGTGACTTTCATGCTGAAGGGCTTGAGAATGACGGTCATGATTGCCGTTCTTGCCACCGTTATCAGTACATTTTTCGGAACGATCCTGGCTCTTATCAGGACCTATTCATCAGGAAAATGGAAGTGGGCAGGAGGGCTCGTGGCTGCCTATACGGAATTTTTTCGCTGTACCCCAAATCTTTTGTGGATACTTTGGATCTATTTTACGGTGAAGGGGAATAAGGTAGGAGTATCAGTATTTGCGATTTCCCTTTTCACCTCAGCGGTCATGGCTGAAATATTCCGGGGGGGCTTAAACTCCATTCCAAAGGGGCAGTTCGAGGGAGCCCAGTCTCAGGGATTCAGCTTCATAGAGACTCTTATATTTATCGTGCTTCCCCAGATGTATAAGAAGGTGCTTCCGGCTCTGCTCAGCCAGGTGATCACCATCATCAAGGACACTTCCTTCTTAAAGATGGTCGATGTGGCGGAGTTTATGAGAAACTGCTCCGTTGTTCTTGGAAGCATTTACGATGTCAGAGGTATGCTGCTTTTATTCGGCTTTGAGGCTCTCTGCTATTTTACCATCTGCTTTGCACTTAGCTGCGCGGTGAGGGGATATCAGAAAACCATTGTGACTGGTTAGGGAGGATCATCTCGTTATGAAAAAGTTTACAATCACCATTACCCGTGAATTCGGAAGCCTTGGGCGTTCCATCGCCAAGGAGCTGTCCAGAGAGCTGGGAGTGGAATTCTATGACCGTGATATTGTGGAGGAGGTTGCAAAGCAGTTAAACCTTCCTGTCTCCACGGTCAGCGATGAAGAAGAAAAGTCAAAGCAAAGCTTTTTGCCCCGCATGTTTCCTTTGGGAACTGACGAAACTTATATCCAGGACATTATTTTTGATGTTCAAAAAGGTATTATTCTGGATCTGGCCAAAAAGTCCAGCTGCATCCTGGTAGGAAGATGCTCGGATTACTTACTGGAAAAGGAAAAGAACAACATCAATATATTCATTTATGCCCCTTATGAAAAAAGGCTGGAAAACTGTGTGAACACTCTTGGCATGACTGAGAGCGAAGCGAAACGAATGATCGCCTCCGTAGATAAGGCCAGAAACGCTTATCATAAGAAATACGCCGGTTATCTGCCAGGTGATCCGGAGCATAAGAATTTAATGATCGACTCTTCCCTTCTTGGAGTTTCAGGAACTGCAAAGCTGATCGCTGAGATTGTGCACCAGCTGTATAGTGTATAGAATAGGAAGCTTTTGCAAATACAGGCCATTTTGGCGAAATGCGGGTGAATGCCCGGTTTTTCGCTGAAATGGTCTGTTTTGTTGACATGGAGGATAACCAGGGATAAAATTGGATAAAAGAACAGGCTGGCAGGGATTGGGTGAGGAAGCCTGACCGCCTGAAAATATACGTCGGCAGGAGGAAAGGAAAGTGCGTTATCGAATAAAGAAAAGACTGGTTCCCGTGAGAGCGGATGAGGTGGTTCCGGAAGGAGAGCCCCTTGTGGAGATCATGAGCAAGGAAGAATACTGGAAAGAATATCATACGAAGTATCAGGACCATCTGCTGATGAAAAGTATGGAAAGGGCGCAGTATTGCAGGGCAGACTTATTAAAGGGCTGTGTTATCGGAACTCTTGTTATCCCCGTTAAAAAGGAGCTTCTGGGCAGGCCCGTAGTGTTTGGCTATTACATGGACCAAAGCCGGCTTATACTCATTGATGACAGCGGAGAAGCGGAAAAAATACTTCACGAAATGGAGCGGATCCAGTACTTTGACAAGACCTGTGTTTCCCATATGTTTTTTGAGTTTCTGGAGTATCAGGTAAAGGATGAGATTGAATTCTTACAGAAGTATGAGGAAAAGCTGGCAGCAATGGAAGACCGGATCATGAGTGGAAAAAGAGACCGGAGCGATGTTCCGGGAGCCATACTTAGGGCCAGGAAGGAGCTGGCAAAGATTTCTTCCTTCTATGGACAACTATTAAATGTCAGCCAAACCTTAACAGAAAATTATAATGGACTATTAAAGGATGAAGACTGTGTACTGTTCCATCTGTTTTCCGGCCGTATGGCAAGGCTTACAGAGCATGGAAAGGAATTAAGGGAATATGCCCTGCAGATCCGGGAAATGTATCAGGTGCATATAGATATGAAGCAGAACCATGTGCTGTCCTTTCTTACAATGGTCACCGTGATCTTCATGCCCCTCACTCTGATTGCCGGCTGGTATGGCATGAATTTTAAAAATATGCCGGAACTTAACTGGCAGTACGGCTATCAGGTCTGTGTGACGATCAGCGTTATCATTATTCTGATAGAGATATGGTATTTTAATAAGAACGGCTGGCTAAAAAGATAGGGAATTATGGGATTTGGTAATTATTTCCTATTGAAAAGATATGGAAAATTCAAGTCATTACCCTTGACACTCAAAAAAAAATCTGCTATAGTATATCTTTGTGTGAAGCGAGAGGATGAAGGTCTGAAACGTGCCTGATACCTCTCGTTTTGTTTGCGAAAAGTGTGTGCGAGGCCGTCGGCAACATGGGAAGCCGGTTGGCCGTAAGAAAGGAACCAAGCATTTATGGAAACAATTAGATTTGATGAATTGAAGTTAGATGAAAGAATTCTGCGGGCAGTAGCAGACATGGGATTTGAAGAGGCATCTCCGATCCAGGCCCAGGCCATTCCGGTCCAGGTTGAGGGAAGGGATATCGTTGGGCAGGCTCAGACAGGAACCGGAAAAACAGCAGCCTTTGGCATCCCAATGTTGCAGAAGATCGATCCTAAGGTGAAAAAGCTACAGGCGGTTGCCCTCTGTCCTACCAGAGAGCTTGCCATTCAGGTGGCAGATGAAATCCGCAGGCTTGCAAAATACATGCACGGTGTGAAAGTCCTTCCGATTTACGGAGGACAGGACATTGTAAAACAGATCCGTTCTTTAAAAGACGGTACTCAGATCATTATCGGAACTCCGGGACGTGTTATGGACCATATGCGCAGGAAGACCGTGAAATTCGAGCACGTTCATACGGTAGTCATGGATGAAGCCGATGAGATGTTAAATATGGGATTCCTGGAGGATATGGAAACCATTTTAAGCCAGCTTCCGGAAGAGCGTCAGACGGTTATGTTCTCCGCTACCATGCCGTCTGCTATCATGGAAATTGCCAGGAAGTTCCAGCAGGAGCCGGTAACCGTTAAGGTAGTAAAGAAAGAACTGACCGTTCCCAAGGTGACCCAGTATTATTATGAGGTAAAGCCTAAGAGCAAGGTAGAGGTTATGTGCCGTCTCCTTGATATGTATGCACCAAAGCTGTCTGTTGCTTTCTGTAATACCAAAAAGCAGGTAGACGAGCTGGTACAGGCTCTTCAGGGCCGTGGTTACTTTGCAGAAGGACTTCATGGAGATTTAAAGCAGATCCAGCGTGACAGGGTCATGAACAGCTTCCGTAACGGTAAGACAGAGATTCTTGTGGCAACAGATGTTGCAGCCCGTGGAATCGACGTAGACGACGTAGAAGCCGTATTTAACTATGACCTTCCCCAGGATGACGAATATTATGTCCACAGAATCGGCCGTACCGGACGTGCAGGCCGTGAGGGCATTGCCTTCAGTTTTGTAGTGGGCAAGGAAGTTTATAAACTCCGCGACATCCAGCGTTACTGCAAGACCAAGATCATTCCTCAGACAATCCCTTCCTTAAATGACGTAACAGCCATTAAGGTGGATAAGGTTCTGGAAAATGTGGCTGACACCATTGGAGATACAGATTTAAGCAAGATGGTGAACATCATTGAAAAGAAGCTTTTGGAAGAGGATTATACCTCCCTTGATCTGGCAGCAGCTCTGCTGAAAATGATGATGGGCGAAGAAAATGAGGATATCATTGATACAAGAGAGCCTCGTTCTCTTGATGATCTGGAAAGCCTATATGGCGGCGGAAACCGTGCCCGCGGCGGCAGAAACGGAAATAGCCGGGGAGGAAGAAATGATTCTTCCAGAGAAGATATGGCCCGCCTGTTCATTAACATCGGAAAGAACCAGAATGTGAAGCCAGGAGATATTCTGGGCGCCATTGCAGGAGAGTCCGGTATGCCGGGTAAGATGGTCGGAAGCATTGATATGTATGATAAGTATACATTCGTAGAGGTGCCAAGAGAAAGTGCCGACACAGTATTACAGGCTATGAAGGATGTTAAAATCAAAGGAAAAAATATCCATATGGAAAAAGCCAACGGAAAAGGCAGATAAATTTCCGGGAGCTGGGAGAGAAAGGAAGACAGAGTGTCTTACCGGATCCACCCTGCTCCCGTTTTTTTGTCCACAGGACGAAAAAGGTTTTCTTGCTTCTTGTGGAAAAAGAAGTTACAATAAGTTCAAGATGTGTATATGGTACCGGCTTCATAAGGTTTTGAGCCTGGAAATGCTTCGGGCAGGGCGCGAAAGTCAGTCTGGGAGCAGGTATGTGGAAACAGGAGGTTTATGATGGCAGAATGGAAGAAGAATGATCGGATAGAGGTAATGATCGAGGATATGAGCGAAACCGGGGAAGGCATCGGTAAAACCGATGGATTTACCTGGTTTATTAAGGATACAGTTATAGGAGATAAGGCCCAGGCAAAGGTGATGAAAACCAAGAAGTCCTATGGGTTTGCAAAGCTTGAGCGGATCACAGAGCCGTCTGTAAACCGTGTGACACCCAAATGTCCGGTTGCAGGTCCCTGCGGCGGCTGTCAGCTTCAGGCAATGGATTATGAGGAACAGCTTCGGTATAAGGAACGGAAGATTTATAACAATATCACCAGGATCGGCGGCTTTCCTGAAGTTCCCATGCTGCCCATCATGGGGATGGACGAGCCATGGAGATATAGGAATAAGGCGCAGTTTCCATGGGGACTTGATAAGGATGGAAACATCATTGTGGGATTTTATGCGGGACGCACCCATTCTATCATTGACTGTGAGGATTGTCTTCTGGGGGCAGAGGAAAACCGGGAGGTCCTAAGCCGGATCAAGGCGCATATGGAGCGGTATCACCTCATGCCTTATGACGAAGCCACTCACAAGGGAATGATCCGTCATACCCTGATCCGTAAAGGGTTCCGGACCGGTGAACTTATGGTCTGTCAGGTGATTAATGGAAAAAGCCTGCCTCACAGTGGGGAACTAGTGAAAAGTCTTCTGGAAATTCCGGGTATGACCAGTATATCTTTTAATATCAATAAGGATAGGACCAATGTGATCTTAGGGGACCGTGTGGAAAACCTTTATGGACCAGGCTATATTACAGATTATATTGGAGATGTGAAATACCGCATTTCGCCCCTTTCCTTTTATCAGGTGAATCCGGTGCAGACGGAAAAGCTCTATGGCACTGCCCTTGAGTATGCAGGACTTACCGGCGGGGAAACAGTTTGGGATCTTTACTGCGGGATTGGAACCATCTCCCTTTTCCTGGCACAAAAGGCAAAAAAGGTGTATGGAGTGGAGATCGTGCCTCAGGCCATTGAGGATGCCAGGGAGAATGCCGGATTAAATGGATTGGATAACGTGGAGTTCTTTGTAGGAAAGGCAGAAGAAGTTCTGCCGGAGCAGTATGAGAAGAATCATGTGTATGCGGATGTGATTGTGGTGGATCCTCCCAGAAAGGGCTGTGATGAGGCGTGTTTAAATACCATTGTGAAGATGGCGCCGAAGAGAGTGGTGTATGTGAGCTGTGATTCGGCTACATTAGCAAGAGATATGAAGTACCTGGCTGAGAGAGGGTATGAGGTGAAGAAGGTCAGAGGGTGTGATATGTTTCCTCAGGGATTGCATGTGGAGACGGTGGTGTTGCTAACCAGGAAAACTCAGTAAATCAGTTTTGGTAAAAGGTTAGAATTCTGTAATATAGATACTTTAAAGTAATGTTGAGAGAGAAAATTGAATGGTGGTCGCATTATTTATTGAGTAAAATTGGTAGTGCCGTCAAAAGAACATGAAAACAAGATAATAGAATCGGATATAGTGTAAGACCACTAGAAAGACGAATGGTATCATTCAGAGATATTGGATTGTTCTGCGAACTGCTACAATGGAATGGGGCAAATAAAACTTGTAATATAAAGGATTTAATAGTAGAGTATCATTGGAGGCGACTGCTTGTTAAAGTATGCTGAATGAGGGGGGGAAGAAGAAAATGAAGATTTATGTGGATGCAGACGCCTGTCCGGTAGTTAAAATCGTGGAAAAGATAGCAGAAGAGAATCAGATAGAAGTATGTCTCCTATGCGATACCAATCATGTGTTACAGTCCAATTATAGCGTGATAAAGGTTATCGGTGCAGGAGCAGATGCAGTGGATTTTGCATTGGTTAACCTGTGTAAATCCGGTGATATTGTGGTAACACAGGATTATGGTGTGGCAGCAATGGTATTGGGTAAAGATGCTTATGCGATTCACCAATCTGGAAGATGGTATACCAATGATAACATAGATCAACTTCTTATGGAGCGGCATATGGCAAAAGCAGCGAGGAGAGTAAAATCCAAACATCATCTGAGTGGACCAAGAAAAAGAACTCTGGAAGATGACAAACAGTTCGAAGAATCGTTTCGAAAATTAATCACCCATGCTGGTGAAAGATAAGGATCAGATTTTAGACACATAACACGCATTGGTTAATCCAGGCTAAGGAGATTAATTTTATGGATAATAGAATTTTGCCAAGTGAATTTCCGATTTTATCCACAGATCGGTTGATTCTTAGAGAATTAGTTGAAGACGATGCGTTAAGGGTATATTCTGTTCTGTCATCTGAGAAGGTTACGGAATATTTTGGTATGTTCCCCTTAACAGATGAAGAAACAGCGAAAGGTATTATCATTCGTTATAAAAATTCGTTTAACGAAGACTTCGCAATACGTTGGGGGATTGAACTAAAAGAATCAAATACAATAATTGGTACCTGTGGATTTCATAATTGGAATCATAGGCACAAAAGAGCTGAAATTGGATACGAATTACATGAAGATTATTGGGATAAAGGTTATGCAAAAGAAGCGATAAAACCAATGCTAGAATATGGTTTTAATCATATGCAATTGTCAAGAATTGAAGCAGTCGTATATCCTGAAAACAAAAATTCAGAAAAACTGTTAAGGAAATTAGGGTTTGATTACGAAGGCTTATTAAGGGGATATGCTTTTTTTAGAAATAAACAACAGGATTTAAATATGTTTTCATTATTATATAATGGTATATAAATGTGATTCATGTAGGGATAACAGTAGATGTTGATATGGAAACCTCAGATTATCAGGATCCTATCTTGGAACCGAGGCGAGAAAAATGGAGAAACCAGTGAATACAGTACAAAAAGTAAAAACTCTGCAGAAACACCCATTAATTGAATTATTAAAAAATAACAAAGGGAATCCAAGAACCCTGATTTTAATGGAACCACTCTGGGGTATTCCGTATAACTTGATCGCACCTTTTGCTACATTATATATGTACACGCAGGGAATAACGGACGTTCAAATCGGACTGATTTTATCGGTTGCCATGTTTGTCCAGGTGTTCTTTTCCTTCTTCGGTGGTATCATCACCGATAAGTTCGGCCGCAAATTCACAACCATGATGGGGGATTTCTTTGGTTGGTGTGTTGCTTGTCTGATATGGTCTGTTTCGGGTAACTTTTGGTTCTTTTTAATTGCAGTTTTATTTAACAGTTTTGAGCAGATCAACCAGACTGCATGGTATTGTTTATTGATTGAAGATGCAGATTCCAAGGATCTATTAGGAATCTATACCTGGGTGAACATAGGAGGTCTGGTTGCAATCTTTTTTGCACCAATTTCGGGATTGCTGATAAATTCCTTTACCGTTGTTCCGGTTGTCCGTGTTTTATATTTTGTTTTCGCTGTGAATATGCTGATTAAGGTGATTGTTACCTTTCGGCATTGTGATGAAACCCGTCAGGGAAAGATTCGCATGAACGAGACGAAAGATACCACTGTTTTACAGATGTTATATGAATACAAGGATCTGATACCCAAAGTGCTAATGGACAAAGAGATTATGAAAGTGCTTATAGTCTCTGTGATCTTACATATAACGAATCTTGTCAGTACTAACTTCTTTAGCTTGTATGTAACACAAAGGTTAGGTATAGCGGATCGCTATCTGGCTTTTTTTCCTATTTTGAATGCGGCTGTAATGTTGATTTTCATGATTGGGGTACAGCACCGCCTGGAATCTGTAAAATTCCGGATACCGATGTGGATTGGTCTGGTATTGTATGCTGCATGCTCGATTCTTCTGATACTGACTCCGGTCGGTGGTATGCCGTTTATTATCATTTATGTCTTTGTTGTAGCAGTCGCCAGTGCCCTTGTAATGCCCCGTAAAGATGCCTTGCTCCAGCTAAATATCAATCCAAAGGAGCGTGCTCGAATTAATGCTTTGATTATGTCCTTTACCATTGCTTTCGCCTCACCATTTGGCTACTTTGCTGGCTGGTTATCAAGTATTGACCGCCGCTTGCCATTTGTGTTTACATTTACTATATTCAT
Source organism: [Clostridium] celerecrescens 18A (assembly GCF_002797975.1). NCBI lineage: Bacteria > Bacillati > Bacillota > Clostridia > Lachnospirales > Lachnospiraceae > Lacrimispora > Lacrimispora celerecrescens. Next base: position 4,787,006 of record NZ_PGET01000001.1, read on the forward strand.
CGCAGCAATTATTATCGTTGGCCGTATCCGTGATCCTGAATTCGGTAAAGAGCATAGGGAAGCTGATAATCCTGTGGCTAATGGTTAACCGTTTCACCGGTTGCTTTAGGATTTTTAATCCGGGTTATAAATAACAGAGGCGTAACATGAACTGCTCCCTGTCAAAAAGTAAGGGAGCGGTTCATTTTTTCTGAGTAACTCGATGCCTGGTCTCCTGGCATCGTAACCCTGTGACCGGTTTAGCTAATATGTGCTACAGCACGAATTTCAATCAGCTGGCCGGGAAACGCCATACCTGACACTCCGACCAGGGTGCCGGCCGGTCGATGATCACCCACATACTCCTTGAAAATACGAATGCATTTTTCGAAATGTTCTTGCGGGTCAGTCAGAAAAATCTCCATCTCAGCGATGTTCGACCTCTCAGCGCCAAATCCTGCCAGTACCCGGTCAAGATTCTCCAGCGTTTGTCTTGTCTGTGCCTCGATATCGCCCTCTCCAATAAACGTGCCCTGCATATCATGGGAGAATTGACCCGAAATATATAGAGTGCCGTTAATGCAGTAGCCCTGGGCGATGCCGTGTTCGTCTTCCCATGGAAGACCGTGATTGTAGGTATTAATATTAGTCATTATTATCTCTCCTTTACTTTAAAGTAAGCTTAGTATATACTAAGCTAAAATAAAAGAATAGTACGCACTATATTGATAGGTACTATTCGAAAGGATAGTGTATGTAAATATGGGTATGGCTGATTTTAATGGTGAAGTTAAAAATATACAGGATACACCTTTTGGTTATACAATGTCAGTGATCGGTGGTAAATGGAAAATGGTTATTATATACCTTTTAGCCGAAAACCAACCAGTTCGCTTTAATGAACTGAAAAGACAATTAGGTACTATTACTTTTAAAGTATTGAGTTCTCAATTAAAAGAATTAGAAGCGGATGGACTGGTGAGGCGGAAAGAGTATCCTCAAATCCCTCCTAAAGTAGAGTACAGTCTGACAGGTAAAGCAGAAACTCTATTACCCGTTTTGGAAGAATTGTGTGAGTGGGGAGGTAAAAATCGAAATAATTAGAAGTTAGCCGATCGCGCCGTTCTAATTGAATGGCTTGGCCAAGCGTCAGAAAAGAGATAGATTTAAACAATACAGATTAAAAGGAGAATTTATGCAATTTAAAGAATTGAATATTATGCCTGATATTATTAAGGCTTTAGAAAAGGAAAATTACGATGTTCCTACACCGATACAGGAAGAAGCAATACCAGTTATATTAAGCGGCAGGGATTTACTTGGTTGTGCCCAGACTGGCACCGGAAAAACAGCTGCATTTGCTATACCAACGCTTCAGCTGCTCAGCGAAGAAAACGTGTCTCATAGGGCAAAACAAAATATAAGGGCTCTGATCGTAACACCGACCAGAGAGTTGGCTCTGCAAATTTATGAAAGTTTTAATACTTATGGGAAATACACCAAATTAAAATCTTGTGTAGTCTTTGGGGGAGTATCTCAAAAGCCTCAGGAGGAAAGTTTAAAGCAAGGGGTAGATATACTGGTGGCAACACCAGGAAGACTACTGGCCTTAATCGATCAGAATATTATAAATATAGAACATATTAAAATATTTATATTGGACGAAGCTGACCGCATGCTGGATATGGGATTTATTCATGATGTTAAAAGGATCATTGCCAAAACTCCTATAAAAAAGCAAACACTACTTTTCTCGGCTACGATGCCGCCAGACATCGCCAAGCTGGCGAGTACGATTTTAAAGACTCCTGCGAAAATAGAAATCACTCCGGTATCATCAACCGTGGATACCATCGAGCAGTATTTATATTTTGTAGATAAATGCAATAAGAAAGATTTGCTATTGCACATTCTAAAAGATAAAAACATAGATTCAGCGTTGGTATTTACACGTACCAAGCATGGGGCGGATCGCCTTATGAAGCAATTATCAAGGAATGGCGTGATTGCGCGGGCGATCCATGGTGATAAATCACAAGGAGCACGTCAGAGTGCATTAAACAACTTTAAAAATAAAACATTGCGGATATTGCTTGCAACAGATATCGCGGCAAGAGGAATAGACATAGATGAACTAACCCACGTTATTAATTATGACCTTCCAGATATACCAGAGACATATGTGCATCGTATTGGGCGAACAGGCAGGGCAGGACTTGGTGGAACAGCAATATCCTTTTGCGATTTTGATGAAAAAGGACAACTTAATGATATTGAAAAATTAATTGGGAAGAAAATAACAGAAATAAAAGATCATCCTTACCCATTAAAGAACAACTTTCCGGCGATAAAGGTTGTGCAGCCAAGAAGGGATAAAGCAAAAACAGGGAATTCGGGTGCATCGCCAAAGAGAGAATCATTGCATACAGCTTCCATAGACCGTGTTTCATCATCAAAGAAAAAGTATCGAATGACAGCAGATGGAACATTGAAAGAAAAAAGGAGTTTTAATAAATTTTCAAAGAATGACAAAAAGCGGTAGATCTGCTCTTCCGTTGAATAATAGATTTTAATGAAGGAAAGAAATGTAGAAAGAGGAATGCCGGTGTTGCACTTACACCGGCATTCCTCTTTTGGGATAAAGATAACTTTCTTATGATGAATTTATAATTACCCATTATTTTGCTTATTCAGATTGCTTTGTTTTAGGTGCTCTAATCCCCATCGATTCATTTCCTCCATAATCGGACTTAAAGATTTTCCAAGCTCTGTAAGAGAATATTCCACCTTTGGCGGCACCTCTGGATAAACCTTTCTATCAATTATCCCATCGGCCTCCAGCTGGCGAAGCTGTTGTGTCAGCATCTTCTGACTTATTCCGTTAATTCCTTTACTGAGTTCAATAAATCTTTGTGTGCCGTTATTGAATAGATTTCTCAGAATAAGTACCTTCCATTTGTGCCCGATTAAATTGACGGTATGCTCAATAGGGCATAATTTATCACACGGCATTATGATCACTCCTATCAACAATTGTATTTACTTACTATTTGGTTAGTATAGCACAAAATAGTGCCTTCTTGCAAAAAGTTTGTAACGATATTATAGTAAATATACAGCAGTACATGAAACCAGTTGGTTTCGATTTAAATGGTAATAATTGCTGAATACTATTTCAAATAGACAGGAGTTAAATATGAGAAAAATTAATATTAACGATATTCTAGATTTTGCAGCAGAAAAAAGTGCGCGTAAGGTAATTTTCAAAGAAGGTCAGCTGGATACAGGACTTTTGCTATATGCCCCAGGACAGACAACACCTGATCATAAGCATTCGGATATCGATGAAGTCTTTTATGTAATATCTGGTGAAGGCACAATCACTATAGACAATGAAGAAATGCTTGTGAAGGAAAGGGATATAATTTTCTCACCAAATGGTGAGACGCACGGATTCAATAATACCAGTTCTGACAATTGGGCGGTGCTGCAGATTAAAATCGAAACCTCCAAAAAGGATTAAACTATACTTATAAAAATTCAGGATCGAGCGTAGGAGGTATTTTTTCATGTTTACGCGAATAGACCATGTTGCATTTTCAGTAAAAGACAGACAAAAATCGATTGACTTTTATGAAAAAAACTTTGGATTTAAAAAATATTTTGAACACGATGTTCCCGGGGTGCCGAACCTTGAAAAGGTTGTTTACCTTCAGTTAGGCGATACTGTGTTAGAGTTTGAACACTGGACAAATGAAAAGGAGAATAAGGGATATCATTTTTGTCTCATTAGCGATGATTTTGATTCAGATTATCAAAGGCTTAAGAATGCAGGGGTCCCGGTTGCAGCTGAGCCACATATTCCCGAGCCCAGAACACCTCAGGAAAAAGGCTGGAAAAGAGTTGTTTTTCAAGGTCCTGATGGCGAATTCATTGAGTTTCGGGGGTAAACGTGTAATTTGAAATAAAGGACATGAAAGTGATAGCTTTCACGTCCTTTTTTAGTGCGCAGCATATGCGCAATCTTAGGGGGGAAAGACCCTGGTATGTCCTTTAAGTGGAACGTGTTTAGCCCAAAGCATGGGAGTCCATCTTGAGGCGGAATCTTAATACTTGACATAATATAAATCTCAGTATATAATTACAGTGTAAATTAACTTAACACTGTTAAGTGGGAGGGGTCTGTATGGGAATTAAGGAACGGCGTGATGTTGAAAAAGAAGAGATGAAAAAGAGAATAATGGATGCTGCCATTGAGGTTATTGTCCAAGAGGGGTACGAGAAATTATCAATAAGAAAAATAGCTGCCCAAATTGAGTATTCTCCGACTACCATCTATCTTTACTATAAAGACAAAGCTGAAATTATTACAGATATGTCTGATGTACTTTATAGAAAGGTTATGGGAGAAGTAGTTGCTGTAATAAATGAGGAGGCCGCATTGCCAATCGATAAACAAGTCCATGATATTTTGCGTGGATTCATCAAGGGGCTTTGCAGTGAACCGGAAATGGTTAAAGCGATTATGCACAGTGGAATAAATGTCGTATTTGCAAATGATAGCACAGATGGAAAGCCAGCCAATCAAGGAATAGATATGCTTGATCATTTAGTTTCTATCGGAATTTCACAAAAAGTCTTTCGGCCAGGCATTGAGAACAATTCATGGATGATTGTAAGTGCATTACTCGGCTTTGTATTGAGTTCCATTGGAAGCCGATTATATCTGTTTGATAATTTTCACAAGCATATCGATGATTTTGTAGAAATTTTAATGGGAGGAATTAAGCAGTGAATACAATTATCGTTTATTCAAGTAAATATGGATGTGCAGCGGATTGTGCAACGCTCTTAAAATCTGGATTGCCTGGTACTGTGGAGCTTGTTAGCATTAACGAAATCAATTCTAACCCCCTTCTCTTAGATAACTTTGATACGGTCATTTTAGGGAGTTCTATTTATGTCGGTACGATTTCAAAGAAAATGCGTGCATTTTGCATTGAAAACGTAGATGTGCTGAGCAGAAAAAGAGTGGGAATATTTCTCTGCTGTGCCCTTCCCGCACAAATAAATGAATACTTGTCCAAAAACTTCCCGGCAGCACTTCTTGAAAGTGCAGTAGTCATAAAGGATTTTGGCGGTGAGGCCAGAATCGATAAACTGAAAGGAATAAATAAGATTATTATGAAAGCTGCCTTAAAGGACAACTTTGAAAGCTTGAAAATCTCTCATGAGCATTTAGAGAGCTTCATAAAAGAAATAAGTATGTAATGCATTTATAATTATTAAAGTAAAAACAGAAAGCATATGTTATATATAATGAATAAAAAAGCTATTGGAGGCAAAGGATCAAATGACGAAGCTCACTGGCCGAATTGTTTTTCCAGATGATCCATGTTATGAGATTGCCCGTAGGGATTATAATACGAGATTCTCAAAGTATCCCCTGGCTATTGTTTACTGCCAGGAGACCCAGGACGTGATTAATGCGGTAAAATGGACAAGAGAGAATTGTATTTCATTGCGTGCACGCAGTGGAGGGCATAGCTATGAAGCTTTTTCAATATTGAATGATGGAATCGTCATCGATGTAAGCGAAATGGATAAAGTCATTCTTGATAAAACGAACATGGAAGCAGCGATCGGAGCCGGAGCTACCCTTCTGCCAATTTACGAGTGCTTATGGGATAGAGGTGTTACGATTCCGGGAGGAACATGTCCAACAGTTGGCATTGCCGGACTTGCACTAGGAGGGGGATTTGGCATGCTGACAAGAAAGATGGGGCTGCTTTGTGACAACCTAATAGCTGTCCGGATGGTCAATGATAAAGGGGAAGAAGTATGCGCTGACCGATGCACGCATCCCGATCTTTTTTGGGCATCCCGGGGAGGCGGGGGCGGAAACTTTGGGATTGTAACGTCATTTATTTTTAAGGTCCATCCTATTTCAGATGTTGCCGTGTATAATATTACCTGGGATTGGTCGGATGCCAGAGAGGTCATCAAGACATGGCAGGCATGGGCGCCGTTTGTAGATGAACGATTGACATCAATTATAGACTTATTTACCAAGGAAGACGGCCGTATTTCTTCAGCCGGTGAATTTTTAGGCAATGAAGACCAACTGAGATGCTTACTAAAACCCTTAGCCGCCGCTGGCAATCCAATTCAGATTGATATTCAGACAATACCTTTTATTGAAGCCGTACTTAAGTTTGATGGGGGGCTTGGTCCTCATAAGTTTAAAAACACTGGAGCTTTTGTGTATGATGGTTTACCTGATGAGGCAATAAACACCCTGCTTTGCTTTATGGAGACTTCCCCCAATAAAGATAACTCGGTTCAATTTCAGAGTCTGGGAGGAGCAGTCAGGCAGATCCCTCCAGTTGGAACGGCCTATTTCCATCGAGATGCTAACTATATTATGCAGTATATAACACGCTGGAACGCTGATAATGAAAAAGAGCCAAACATACATTGGGTAGAAAGTCTCAGAAGAGCCATGTTAAAATATGTGAATGGAACCTACGTCAATTGGCCTGATGTTTGTATCAAAGACTGGGCCAACGCATATTATGGAACCAATTATCAGGAATTAATGCAAATTAAATGCAAATACGATCCGGAAGATATATTCCACTTTAAGCAGAGTATTTGTTCAGATCAAGAGAGGCTTATTTAAGGTGAGGCTTTTGACATGGATGATTGAATACAGTGGAATAAGATGAAAGTTATGAGATACCGTGGAACCGGTATCTCTTTTTTTATTGGCCCCCGCAGAAAGTCACAGGCAAAATAGTCTTTTCAAGCGGAGGCTTTTTGCTTGGGAAGTACTGGTAATTCAAGAAGCTTTTTTAGCTGTTATATATACTTGATATCTATTTTTGATGGTAATCTAATAATATTACTTGACAAATTGTTTAGATAACTTTATAGTTAAACCAACTTAAATATAAAAGGAGGTAAAGCTTTGGATCCTAAAACAGATAATCAGAACGAATATGAACTGTTCCATATGGTTGCGGAAATTAATGAGATAACTTATTCCATGAATGCTCGTTTGATGAAAGAGCGCCAATCCTTGTTTAATGAGGATCTTACATCCAAGCAAACGATAATAATGGATTTAGTGAAAAAGGAATCTCAATTATCTATAAGCCAACTGGCTGAAGCAATGAATGTTACTTCAAGTGCTGTTAGCCAGATTGTCTCCAAATTAGAAAAAGAAAAATATCTATTAAGGGCAATTAATCCAGATAATAGACGAGAAATAATTGTGCAGTTAGATGAAAAAGGGCACCATTATTATGCAAAAGAAGAAGAGATTAACAGGGAAATCGTAAATCGTTTTTATTCCCGCATGAAAATGGAAGACATGATACAATTACGAGACATTTTACAAAAACTCAATTTAATAGTAGAAGAAGAATTATCAAGATAGGTATTAAAAGGAAAATAATATCTCCGTCTTCCCCAAGACTTGATAGCCAATTTAAATATGGTCTAGGAGGGATTTTAGAGAATGATAAGAAAAGGGGAAGGGCTGTGTGGCACAGCGGTGGTTGGCCAGGTTATACTACATTCTTTAAAAGATACATTGATCATGATTCTACGATTATATTTTTAAGAAATAAAGAACAGGACTTTGATTTTGAACAATCTATTTTACATGCAATTGAGAATATACTATTTGATGAACCATAGGAGGTTCCAAAGGCACAGGAATTGCAGATAGCAAGAACATTAGATCCAGAGGTTTAAAACAGATATGTTGGCGAGTACCGACTGGAAGAAAATTCGGAATTGACTGCAAAGGTTATGATGAAAAATCAGCGGCTGTACCTTGAACTCCCTGGATCTATGAAACTTGAAATGTATGCTGTTTCGGATAATGAATTTTTCCTTCGCGGCTTATCATTGACAGTTAATTTTGCACATGATGGCATTTATCAACATTTGACTATAAATGATGGCAGTACTGCTCAGACTGCCAGGCGTATTTAAAAAATAAGCTTAAGAACAGATTGTAATAGAGAGGAAAAAAATAACTTGTATAAAAATTATTTTATCAGCCAAAATGATCAAAGCTTTTATCCAGAATATGCATGTGGAATTGCCTGCCTTGCTATGTTATTTAAATATCACCAGATCCCCGGTTACGATAATTTTGAGAAGTTTGCCTTAGAATTAAACTTTAATGTTTCACCAGAAGAAAAAGGATATGATAGTGATGATATGAAGTATGGGACTTACCCTGAAGACATATTAAAGTATCTTACTAAAAATAACATCAGCTTCAGAATGTCTTTTTATGACGACGAATGGAAGGAAGCCTTGAAGAAGTCTCCGATTATGGTAATGATGACTGGTAATGAGGAAGAGTTTGGTCTTAGAAATAGTCATTGGATCTTATTAGTAAAAAGAGATAAGGATTTTTTTACTTATCTTGATCCCTATGAAACAATGAAATCTGATAACTACGTGAAACATATCTGGTCAGGTGATTTCCAAAAATATTATACAGGAATAGCATGTCAGATAATCAAATGATACATAACCAAAGGATTTTAAGGTCAAGACAGGCAGGACAGAGATCACAAATAAAGATAGAAAGCTAGAAAAGATAATGGTATAATAGGAATTGTTCATATACGCATAATCATGTTTATCTACAAAGTATAACAGAACTGCCATCGGAGGTAATAATGAATAAAAAGATGCTGTTTACAATTATCACAACCTCTCTCCTTATTGTAGGCTGTGGAAAAAATACTTCGACCAATCATCTGCAGCAAAATGAGATGCCGTCACTGGAAACTTCTGCAGAATATAGTGTTACGACAGAATCTCAAGAAGAGAGTATACCTATAACGGCAACTACAGCCGCTACAACCGCTGCATCAACCATTGAAACGATTGACTATAAGCGATATCTTAAAAAGACATGGGTTAGAAATACGGATACTGATTTTCCAGATAACGGCGGCGTATGTATTTTAATATCAAAAATCGAAGATGGGAAAATTCAAGGGGAGGTCAGTGTAGTGGGCAATGCCCCGGCATACAATATGGATGATGCAGAACTTGAAGGAACTATTATAAACAATACAGCAGAGTGCCAGCTTGTAAATGATTCGAGGGGAAATAAGGGAACGGTTGAACTTTTATTGAAACCTGATAATACCATTGAGGCCACGATCACAATAACCGAGAAATCCGAAGATTCAGTCATGCGCCTTCCGGAAGGTACGTTTGAATTTACTCCGTATAATCTTAAAAATGTAAATGGTTTTGAACTTACCAAAGATCAAACTTTTATGGTGGATTTAAATTCATGGGGCAATGTTAAATTCGTATCAGGAAAGTTAACCGGTGGGGACCATATACCTGTAGAATTTTATTTAACCAACGAAGAAGGAGATATTCTTTATAATTTCAATGCAGTTCTCCCTTATAGCGTAGATGTTAAAGCAGTTTCATTTCAGGATGTAAATAAAGATAGATTAAAGGATATTATCATTATTGTTGAAGACAACTATGGCGGTGCGTCTGGAGAACCATTAGCTGCCGTTTACTTGCAAGAGGCAGATGGATCGTTTACAAATGACAATGAGCTGAACCAGGAAATAAATGATTCCGGAAGCAATAAAGATATAAGTACAATAGCCAGTTATCTTTCAAGTAAATTCTTAAGATAGAAGCGTTTCAGAGGAGCCATGATATCAAAAGATATAATCGAAATAAAAACTAAGAGAACTGTAAAAAAGGTTCTCTTTTTTTATACCAAAATTTAAAGAGGATAAAACGTGAAGTTTGAGTTAATGGGAGTAAGTGCAAAAGGACGAGGCTGTCACCGATAAAAGCTTGGCAGAATATTATAGTATTACAGAATTCATATAAAGGAGTGATAATATGGCAACAGTATCAGGTCGAATTATATTTGATAGAAATAGAAGTGCTACTATAGATGCTGGTGATTCTGGAATAGCAAATGTACCTGTTGTATTACAGAATATAACAACAGGTGTCAGGCTTGTAGTTCTTACGGATGCTGCAGGAAATTATGCATTTATTAATGTTCCAAATGGCAGTTATAGAATTGTAGAGGCGTATGGTACTGCGGGGGGAGTAGCTACACCAGGTGATTTTACCCTGGCAGCACCAGGACCAGTTCCTACAGCGGCAACGCCCCCTATTAGTTTTGTTGCAAATCCCCCCGCAGGGTCAACAAACCTTGATTGTTTAACACCTAACACAATATTGATAACAGTAACAGGAGCGGATGTAACCAACCAAAATATATTAAACGGCCCAGTGATATATACACCGATTGCAACGATATTAGACCCATGTACAACTGTATCCAATACAAATCTTATTACAGATGCAGATAACGGAACGTTTGGATTCTTCCCGCCAGGGACCCCAGCGAATACAGGACCTGCGGTCGCACCATATCCCAATGTTACACCAGACTTTACGTATGTAGTACCGGATCCGACTAAGTTTACACCAATTGATGGAGAATATACGGTACAGAATATTATGACAGATGCAATGAGCAATGTTATCGGGGCTTGGTGGCGTATCGCCGACCATACGACAGGAAATGAAACAGGAAGAATGATGGTAGTAAATGGGTTTAACCCAGGAGCCGTATTTTTTAGGTCTACAGTACCGGTTACACCGAATACTAATTTTTTATTCAGCACATGGATTCTTAATCTTTTTAAAGTAACAGGCTTTCCGCCGGCACAGCTAGGTGTCAGAATCCTGGATCAAAACGGTAATGTACTGTTTCAGCAAGCATTAGGAGTTGAAATTCCAGTTAATATAAATGCACCAGAGTGGAAACAAATAGGAACTGTTATTAATTCGATGAATAACACTCAAATTACAGTGGAATTCTTCAGTGAAGGAGAAGCTGTTGTAGGGAACGATTATGCTATTGATGATGTTGCTTTACAGGAAATCTTAGTGCCAACATTTACTCCAGTTAAATCAAGCAGCACGTTTACTGCAAATGTAGGCGATATCGTAACTTATACGGTTAAATTAACAAATACTTGTACCAGTCCTCTTACAGATGTATTTTTTGAGGATAATATCCCTAATGGTTTATTATTCATACCTGGAAGTGTAACGGTTAATGGAGTTCCTGAGCTTGGAGTAGACCCTAATATTGGTTTTCCGCTGCCGGATATTCCAGGTGGATCCGTCACGGAAGTGACGTTTCAGGTGAGAGTTGAAGGCATACCGAATCCGAATCCTGCGATAAATACGGCAACTATCAATTACTCTTATACACCTGTTGAGGGTGGTATACCAGGTACTTTTTCAGAAGAATCAAACCCAGTTCCTCTTATGGTTGAAGAATTACCAGGCGAAGCAGATATTGCTGTAATAAAGCAAAGTAATCAGGTAATTGCAGTACCAGGAGAACCGTTCAGCTATACGATAACAGTTAATAATTTTGGCCCAAGTGAATCAGAAAATGTTCTTCTGATGGATAGTATCCCTAGTTCTATTCTTAATCCAATGTACTCAATCGATGGAGGAGTAACATTTAATCCATGGCCAGGATTTCTTAGCTTAGGAACTTTACCGGCAGGAGCAGAAAGAATTATCATAATAAGAGGAACAGTAAGCCCTGACGCAACAGGCGTGATTTCCAATACAGCAATCGTTAGCTCCACGACACCAGATCCAAATCCAGAGAATAACACTTCAACGTTAGAAACTCCAGTATCGGCTGTTGAAGCAGATGTTGCTGTAGAAAAACAAAGTAATCAGGCAGTTGCTATACCGGGTGAGCCGTATAGCTATACAATTATAGTTAATAACTTTGGTCCGAATGCTGCAGAGAATGTTCTTCTAATGGACAGTATACCAAGTTCTATTCTTAATCCAATGTACTCAAATGATGGAGGAGTAACATTTAATCCATGGCCGGGTTTTCTTAATTTAGGAACATTACCGGCAGGAGCAGAAAGAATTATCATAATAAAAGGAACTGTAAGCCAAGACGCAACAGGTGTGATTTCCAATACAGCAATCGTTAGCTCCACAACACCAGATCCAAATCCAGAGAATAACACTTCAACGTTAGAAACTCCAGTATCAGCTGTTGAAGCAGATATTGCGGTAGAAAAACAAAGCAATCAGGCAATCGCTATACCGGGAGAGCCGCTTAGCTATACAATTGTAGTTGATAACTTTGGTCCAAATGCTGCAGAGGAAGTTCTTTTAATGGATAGTATCCCAAGTTCTATTCTTAATCCAGAGTACTCAATCGATGGAGGAGTAACATTTAATCCATGGCCAGGATTTCTTGATTTAGGGACATTACCGGCAGGCGCGGAAAGAATTATCATAATAAGAGGAACTGTAAGCCCAACAGCAGCAGGCATTATTATCAATACAGCAACAGTCAGTTCCCCAACACCAGACCCAAATCCGGAGAACAACACTTCGACGACAGAGACGCCAATATTAGCTCCTGCCCGAGCAGATGTTTCAATTACAAAAACTGCAAGCCCCAATCCAGTGGCTCCAGGAGAAATGATAACCTTCACACTTGTAGTATCCAATGCAGGACCAAATACTGCAGAAAATGTAATTGTAAATGACAATATTTCACCAAGCATTACAGGGCCGGTATTTTCAATCGATGGAGGAGCAACCTTCAATCCATGGCTGGGTTCCCTTAATATAGGAGCATTGCCGGCTGGAGAATCAAGAACTATTATCATTAGAGGTACAGTAGCAGAATCAGCTACAGGCTGTATTAATAATACGGCAATTGCAATCTCAACAACACCGGATCCTAATCTGTTTAACAATGTAGCATCAATATGTGTGGCAGTTTCGGCAGGTGAAGAAACAGAAGCAGACGTATCTGTGAAGAAATTTGCAAATAAGAAAGAGGTTTGCTGCGGAGAGCTGGTGGTGTTTACTATCGTGATTTCAAATGCAGGCCCGGCAGATGCTCAGAATGTTGTTTTAACAGATAGCCTGGCAAACATTCTTAAAAAACCGATGTTTTCACTGGACGAAGGTTTTGCTTTCCAGCCATGGCCGGGAAGTGTTAACTTAGGCACAATACCAGCAGGCACTTCAAGAGTCGTTCTTATAAAAGGATGCATACGGCAAACATGTTCTTGTAAAATAATTAATACAGCACAAGTCAGTTCAACAACGCCAGATCCAGATCTTAACAATAATACAGCGACAGCTTGTGTACTAATTTCAAAATTTTGTGACGATTGATCTTGCTGCTCTTCCTGTTAAGGTTTAGTATATGAATTAAGTTCATACCGCCAACTGTTCAACGGTTGGCGGTACTTTTATATTCATGGAATTATTTCAAAAACAGTACCTTGGTAATGATCCGCTACTCTCATAGACCCATAGACCCCTAAATATAGCCTGGTTTGATCCAGATTTGTTCCCAAGCTAACAAAATAAGATGATTTAGACCCAAAATCATAATCAATATCAATCACACTAAAGTCCTGTAGTTTACAATCTGCCCTTAGCGTGGTATATGCGAGAGCCCCTCTGACAGGCGGCGGAGCTCCTTCATTCTTTGCAAGATCAGTAAACACAACACTCCCTGTTAAATCCGGCATTTCATTTCCCATATATGGCTGAACTCCTGTAAGCGCAGTTGCCCCAAACTTATCAGGCCGGGGATCTTGGTGAAAATAACTGATAAGAGGGGGTAAGCGCTTTACCGAGGTTGTTATTGTTTCATCGTAATAAGCAATTATTTTTTCATCCAAAGCTGGATTTGCAGAGCAGTTATTTTCAACTGAAGTAGGTAGAGCACCCTCCCAACCACGCCAGCCAAAGTTAATAAATCCTTCTTGCTCAGGCTCGGTATTCGTCATAGAAGATTGGATAAGCTTCGTGACCGGTAAGGGTTTATTATCAACGAATGAAAAAATCGACTCTGCCAGATCCTGTCCCACATTCCCAACGTATTTAACATATTGACTGTTAAGTCTTTGAAATGAAATACCCGTTATATTGCGGACTCCTTTTGCAATAACCGTAAGCGTCTCCTGAAAAGGTACTGGAAGCTCATGAAAGCGTGTAATTACCGGTGGGTTATCATTAAATGTATTTACCGCCACATCAATTTCAATTATTTTACCGGCAATTTCCATATTATCCTGACTTAAATTAAATGGATCGAAGCCTGCGCCCCCATCTCCGGTTGTTAATACAAGCGTTCCTGTTTCCGGTGAAAAATTCAAGCTGTTTACACCATTATGATTTAGATACGGTCGTCTTATACTAAGTAATGTACGGCGTTTTTGAGGTTGGGCGTTGGATTGAAAGATCCATTCTTCGACTGTATCAATGTGATTATATTGCGTTTCCCTATTTGTCCACTTTAAGTTTAAGGTTGCTGGGTCACATGGGTCGGGCCTGAAAGATGATGGTTGAGCACCTGGACCTTGCGATCCGGCAACTGAGTAATGAAGGTAAAACAGGCCATTCTTATAAAAGTCGGGATGAAATGCTAATCCCAGCAGTCCACGTTCATCATATCCCCCGGAAGACTTCCCCAGTTCTAAGACTCTCGGGCGAATATCTAAAAAAGTTTCGATAGCTCCGTCTCCGATGTAAAAGATTTCTCCGACCTGGGTTGCAATAAATAATCGTTCTGCATTATCACCCGGAAGTATGGCTGTTTTTAAAATAGTGGGCAAATTTATATTACCTACTAATGGCTGTAAATGAACCTTAACGTTTACCAATGTCCCAACCCCATTCTAATCATTTTTTAATAAAATATGAATAGAACTATTATATTAGTACAAGATTTAACATCAAGTAAGTATGTTTATGGGGGTATAGATCATTGATGCGGGCAAAGAGAGCACACCTGTCCCTGTAGAAGAAGGCCATGTTGTGACTAACTTTATTGGATAAGAAAGCAAAGAGGAACATTATTACAAGATGATTATGTCAGCCTGATAAATATTTTTGGAGGTCAGCATTATGCAGAAGTTAATTCCTCATTTATGGTATGACAAAGAAGCCATTCTCAACCAGGCAGTTTGCTTTTTATAAAATATGGCATATATAAAAGAAAGGTGATTGTGCATCTGCGCAATCACCTTTCCCTCTCTACCTTTATTATAACACATACAGCCGGCCACAACAAGACTGTTTTTCTGATTCGGGTTGTGCTAGACTATTTTGAATAACGGTTTAGGAAATTAGTTTTCTGCCGATTCTATAAGAGAGGTGGTATTTGTTATGGAAGATAACCGGACGGAATTAGAATTAGAAAAGAGCAGGTTAGAACAAACCATTGCTTTAGCGAAAAAGCAGCTGGATCAAGCGAGAGAGCGCAACGTAGAGAATAAGTCGGCCATAATTTCTGCCAAGAAAGAGCTGCGTGAGAATACGTCTCACTCCATAGCAAATCTATGGAGCAGCGAAGGGTTTGAAGCCCTTGCCGCCTTAAACCAGTATGCAAATCCGATCACAGATAAAATCGCCGATTATGAAGCGGTAGAAAACAAAATCTTATTGCTGGAGAAAATGATCCAATCCCCCTATTTTGCCCGGATTGATCTCAAGTTCGATGATGAAGATGAATTCGAAAATATCTACATCGGACGCACCTCTTTAAAGAAAGATGAGACAAATGAATTTTTTATTTATGATTGGAGATCACCCATAGCAAGCGTCTTTTACCGGTTTGTATTGGGACAGGTATTTTATGATGCCCCTGGCGGAAGGATCACCGGAGAGGTTAATTTAAAGCGCCAGTATGAAATCAGCAAAGGGGAGCTGGAGTATTTTTTCGATGCGGACGTACAGATTGTGGATGAATTTTTAAGGAAGCTGCTGTCCCAGAATACTTCTCCAAAGATGAAAACGATCGTAGAAACCATTCAAAGGGATCAGGACATTGTTATCCGGGATATGGAAAATGACTTAATGATGGTACAGGGAGTGGCAGGAAGCGGAAAGACGTCCATTGCTCTTCACAGAGCGGCCTACCTGATGTACCAGGGCCTTTCCTCAAAGCTTACCGCTGATAATATTTTGATCATTTCACCAAACTCATTATTTGAGCAGTATATTTCCAATGTATTGCCTGAGCTTGGAGAAGAACATGTTGTATCGGTGGTATTTGAAGATATCATAGCTTCTGTACTGAAGAATGAACAAGTTCAATCGAGAAATCAATTTTTGGAAAACCTGATCTCTAATACTCAATACAGGGATATTATTAAAAGCTGCATTGAATTCAAAACATCCCGCCAGTTTTTGGAGATATTGGATCGGTTCATTGATGATCTGCCCCACAAATGGATGAACTTTGAGGATATCTTTTATGGCGGTGAGTGTATCATAAGCGGAGAGATGATAAAAGAGAAAGTGTTATCCGGAATTAACGAAACTCCTCTGGGTATGAGATTAAAGCTGATAGGGGAATATATTTTGGGACTGATCAGCGAGTCCAAGAAATACCGCTTAAAACAATCAGAGAAAATTCAGATGAATGAAGAAATGTTAAAATTCATGGAACTTGATATTAAGGATGTTTATAGAAAGCTGTTCCATGACAAAGAATATTTTTATAGTCTGGCAAAAGGGATAGAGCTTCCCGGCTGCATGGACCGCATTTTAACTTTCACCCAGGAAAATTTAGATACCAACATGCTGTACTATGATGATGCTGCGGTTTTAACTTATTTGAATTTAAAAATATACGGGATCAATAAATATAAAACCATTAAGCAAGTAGTAATTGATGAAGCACAGGATTACTATCCTCTCCATTTTGAAATCTTTCACCTGTTGTTTTCAAAAGCGAAGTTTACGATCCTTGGAGATATCAACCAGACCCTGGAAAAGAGAGAAGATTTATCCTTATACCAATTGATCAGAAAAATCTTCAATAAGAAAAAATCTTCTCTTGTTACTATGGACAAAAGCTTCCGGTGTACAAATGAAATTTTAAATTATGGCTTAAAATTCCTTGAGCAAAGTACAGAGATAAAGAGCTTCAACCGAAAAGGGGATGAGCCCCTGTTATATGCAGCGAAGGATCAAACATCGTATCATGACTTGATTGTATCAGAAGTAAATTCCTGCCTGGAAATGGGATACCAGTCAATCGGATTAATCTGCAAAACTGAAAAAAGTGCCCGTTTCCTCTTTGAGTGCTTAAAGGACAAAGCTGATGTCCAATTAATTAATAGTGAAAGTACAACAGATTTACAAGGCGTTTTCATTATACCGGTCTATATGTCCAAAGGGCTTGAGTTTGATGCTGTTTTAATATGTGATGCCGATGCTGAAACTTACCACAGCCAGGATGATAAAAAACTATTATATATCGCCTGTACAAGGGCGCTGCATAGACTCAACTTATTCTGTAAGGGAGATACAAGTCCGTTACTGGACGAAAGGAAATTGTAAGGGAGGAAAACAACCATGTCAAACGAAGAACTGCTAAGTATACTGAAGAACCGGTTTTTTGAACATATGAACCGTCATAAAGGTCTTGAGTGGGGACCGGTGCAGGAAAGGCTGGAAGAGAACGCTGATAAACTCCGGTCACTTCATGAAATGGAAAGAACCGGGGGAGAACCGGATGTTGTTATATTGGATGAAACAAGGGATGAATATTTTTTTTATGACTGTTCTCCAGAAAGTCCAAATGGCCGCAGAAATATTTGTTATGACCGTGAAGGCCAGGAGGAGAGGGAAAGGAAAGGCGTGTATCCGGAAGGCAATGCCGTCGGTATGGCTGCTGCCATGGGCATTGAACTTTTAACGGAGGAACAATACCGGGAACTTCAGAAATGGGGGGATTTCGATAGGAAGACATCAAGCTGGGTGAAGACTCCATCTGATATCAGAACACTTGGAGGCGCCGTTTTTGCTGACTTCCGCTATGGTCATGTTTTCCTATATCACAACAGTGCGCCCTCCTTTTATGGCAGCAGAGGATTTCGGGGCTGTCTGAGGGTGTGAATTTACAGCTTTTGCAAACGGGAGATATGAGGCGGTTTGGATTACTGCTTAGGAGATAATGGGAATATTTTGTGAGGTTAAGTTAAATGAATCAAATAATTATGTTAGATATAAATTTTCAATATCAGAATGAAACCCGGACATTTCACCCGGTTTTATTATTAAGCGCCAATGATGTGGTTCTCGTGGACTGCGGATATCCCGGTTTTCTGCCTTTATTAGAGGGTGAGATGAAATCAAAGGGGATTAATCCAGGTTCCTTAACTAAGGTATTGATCACTCATCATGACGACGACCACATGGGGGCTTTATTTGAAATAAAGGAAAAATATCCTGAGATAAAGGTCGTGGCAGGCCGCACGGAAAGCGGGTATATCACCGGTGAGAAAAAGTCGCTGCGCTTGTTACAGGCGGAAGAAATGTTGAATGTAATGCCGGAAGAGCAAAAGCCTTTTGGAATTCAATTCTGTGAATCCTTAAGAAAAGTTAAACCTGTATCCGTTGACATAGAGGTTAAGGACGGGGAACATTTTGACTGGGCCGGCGGCTGTGAGATCATAGATACACCGGGACATATGCCGGGGCATATTTCCTTATATCTAAGGGAAAGCAGCTCCGTTATCACAGGAGATGCCGCAGTTATTGAGGGCAATCAACTGGTCATCGCAAATCCGCAGTATACCCTGGATATGGAGGCGGCAAAAGCTTCCCTTCATAAACTGATATCTCTGGATGCTGACCGCTATTATTGCTATCATGGAGGGATTTTTGAAAACTTTACAGACTTAGCATTTAGAACAAATAGTATTGATGAATTTTTATAGAGGAGCAAAAATGAACAGAACCCTGTTTTATAACCGTGAGGCATAATGGTATGTCTTCGGCGGATATTTGATTTTACCAGCATTTGTTGATTTCCACACCCACCCTGAAGCACTGTCTTATTAATTACTGAAAGCCGGATCATTGTACGGTAGGAAAGGTTTTTTGGGGGATGTGATCCCAGTATAAAACAGACCATTATAGGTAAGGGCTGCGTTTATTGGTGGTAATTATAACCAGTAAACGCGGCCTCTTTTCGTATAGAAGCTGGAAATAATGAGGTGTTACAGAAATAACATAAATATGCATTTTTAATGTATGACATGTTACTATATGTTGAAATATGTCGGTTTTTGTGGTAAATTATAGGAAATTAAAATATTGAAACAGAATATTTTATATGAAAAAAAGCTGGATTAAATGGGGCATAGAGAGCATTCAAAAGGCAGCTTGAGCAAAAATTCCATTCCCCTTTGACCATTGTAGAGGTTCCAACCGGTTTTGGATAGACGAAGGCTGTCAGGTAATAACTAAAGGAAAAACGTTCTAAAGGTGCCTGTGAATAATGGCACACCTGTCTGGGAGAGTCTGTTCCTGTGGCGTGGATGGGAATCTCTAGGTTGTTCCTCTTGCCCAGGATTCTGCCGGGAGATCTGACAGAAAGCTCAAATATACTGCATAAATGAGTTTGTGGAAAAAAATAATCTGCTGTATTCTATATTCATAGCAGATTATTTTTGTATACTCCTATGGTAAATTGCATTTCTATAATTCAAAGTATACAGCTAATTAAAGACAATCAATGAAATAACTGGTTATGGAGAGACAAACCAGTACCGAGGTGGCAGTAATGAGAAATAAGTATTCCAGAAATATAGCCGTACAGACGGTCATTATGCTTATCATTTTCATGACGATTGTTTTCGTTCTTTTGCGTTCCCAGAAGTCAGAAGACAATTATGTTCTTTCAAGCATTGGACAATCTGTGTCCTATTCTGTTCAGCAGCATATTGCCATAACAGAGGGCGTATTAACCTCCCTTGCTTATAATTATGACATTGATGATGAAATCGATAAGCATAAATTTAATATTTTATCATCCAAATA
This sequence comes from [Clostridium] celerecrescens 18A, assembly GCF_002797975.1. Classification (NCBI taxonomy): domain Bacteria; kingdom Bacillati; phylum Bacillota; class Clostridia; order Lachnospirales; family Lachnospiraceae; genus Lacrimispora; species Lacrimispora celerecrescens. Next base: position 4,806,926 of record NZ_PGET01000001.1, read on the forward strand.
TATGGAGGACAACCCGGACATCCTATATATCCAGCATAAAGATAAGAATACGATCACTGATATGGTATATCCTGATGCCTATGATTATACCATTGGCACCTCCTTGCTTGGACGTCCGGAGGTGGAGGAAGCCTTTGAAAAGTCTATTAAAAACAGGATTATAACGGTCAATGACCCCTTTATCCTGAAGGGGACCCAGAATTTGATGGGGCTGGTCATACGGTATCCTCTTTATAAGGACGATCAGTTTAACGGATTTTTTGTTGTGGTTTTTAACTTTAATACCTATATGGACAGGGTGATCAGAGAGGCGGTACCGAATTCCTACCACATCAGTATCTATAATAATAAAGGTGGGCTCATCTGGGGGGATTCCCCCTGGATGGACAGAAATTCCTACATAGTCCAGATCCCGGTCATGGATACTTACTGGACAATGAAACTGTCAAAGGAAGGAAACAGCATCAATACCAACGGAGCGGTCATAGGGTTTATCTCGGTGCTGGTGCTGTTCCTTATGGGAGTACTCATCTATGTGCAGATGGGGCTCTTTAAAAAGGATGAAAATATCCAGCATCTTGCCAATCTTCACAAGGAACTGGAAAGGCTGAAGGAAAGCTACACCCTGGCTCTTGACAGCGCGAATGATGCACTCTGGGAATGGAATCTCATAACCGATGAGATTATTACTTCCGATAAATGGATCGATATTACCGGAAATGCCCCGAAAGGACATGGACTCCGTGGGATATTACAGGAAGAAACCATCCATCAGGAGGATTATCAGGCAGTACTGGCTGAATTTGACTCTTGCTTAAAGGGAGAGGCCCGGGAGTTTCACCGGGAGTACCGCATTAAAAATAAGGATGGCAGCTATACCTGGGTCTTAAATAAGGGAAAGGTTTATTTTGACGGTGAGGGCCTTCCTGGCAAGCTTGCAGGTGCGGTGTCCAATATTGAAGAACGGAAGCATAGGGAATCAAAGATGGAATACATGGCATTTTATGATATGCTGACAGGATTGCCTAATAAGGTGCAGTTTATGGGAACCCTTGAGGATACGTTAAGATGTATTGGAGAGGGGGTATGCAGATATTCCATCCTTATGATTGATCTGGATAATTTCAAGATCCACAATGATTTACTTGGGCTTGATTTCTGCGACCAGCTGCTTAAGCTGGTAGGTAACCGGCTGACGCAGATCCTGGGGCAGGAAAATATGGTAGCAAGATTCGGCGGGGATGAGTTTTTAATTCTTATCAGGAATCACCAGGACGTCAAAGAGGTGGAAAAGATCTGCCAGAATATTCTTAGCATCTTTGACTCTCCCTTCGTGCTTATGGAAAAGTCCGTTTACTTATCTGTCAGTATTGGTGTTGTCCATGGTCTTGAAGCCGGACAGACAGCAAATAATGTACTTCGGAACGCCGATACGGCTCTTAACAAGGCGAAGGAAAGCGGAAAAAACCAGTACTGCATCTACGATGCACAGATGCATGATGAAATTATCAGAAAATCCAATGTGGAGGAATGTATCAGGGAAGCTCTGGCAAAAGATAATCTTCTCATTTATTATCAGCTGCAGCAGGATTTATCAAAGGATGATATAAGAGGAGTGGAGGCTCTGGCAAGGCTTAATTCGGAAAAACTGGGTATGATCCTGCCCCTTGAGTTCATAGAGGTAGCCGAATATACGGGATTAATTATCCCCCTTGGCAGCTGGATATTAAAAAATGCCTGTAAACAGGGAAAAGCCTGGATTGACAGCGGCTGTAAAATCGGAAGACTGTCCGTAAATATCTCTGTACATCAGCTGCGCCATGAGAATTTCTATGATCAGGTTGAGATGATTCTAAAGGAAACACAGTTTCCGGTAAACCAGCTGGAGCTTGAAATTACGGAAAGTATCCTCTTAGAACTTTCCCAGGACAATATCGAAATCCTTAAAAAATTGCGGTCCCTTGGGGTCAGTATTGCGCTGGATGACTTTGGTACAGGGTATTCCTCCCTTAATTACTTAACGGTTCTTCCCATTGATATATTAAAAATTGACAAGTCATTTTTAAAAAGAGCCCTTGAAAGAGAGACAGAGCATCAGGTAATAAAAAGCATTACAGAGCTGGCCCATAGCCTGAACTTAAAGGTGGTATGTGAAGGAGTGGAATTAGCGGAACAAAAAGAGATTCTTAAGGAGATGGGATGCGATTATATCCAGGGGTATTATTTTGCTAAGCCTGGTGATGCAGAAAGTATTGGAACGTGGTTTCGAAAAGGACCATCAGCCACTTAGGAAGAGCAGATAAAAGAGCATGAGCAGAATCCGGCTAAGAAGTAAGGGGAGGAAGAGGGCAAGGCAGATACTAACTGAAAACATAAACCTGATTAAAATAGGTTTTGAGGGGCCGGAAGGCCCCTTTTTCTTGCTTATGACGGGAACTGCCTAAGTGATTTCGTCAGATTTCGCAGAAAAATGCAAAATACTACAGTACATGGTATGAAAAAATAGATTTATCCTATAAAATATTAAAATGGGAAAAGTTCATCGATTGTTGTCCAAAGATAAAGGACGATTAAGTACTAAGGCGGGACATTTTAACGTATCTAAAAATATCAGCAGTATGCAGCAGCGATACATAGATGAAGCAGGTTGAAAATTTTTAATTGTTTTAAATTATAATATACATGATACCTGGAGGTGGGAACGTGGGATTTGAATGTTTTGGGTTTCATACAGATAAAGAAAACTTAGATGACATGTACATCAGGGCAGTGCAGGAAGAGTATACAAAGATCGATGAAAGCTGGCTTAAGCTTCATTATAAGACCTCCGTTGTCCTGGTTATTTTTTCTTTATTGGTCGAGATTGCTATGGGTGTGATCCTGGTCAATTCGGATATGCTGTCAACAACGGTATACAAATATTTCATAAAATTTTTGATTATTCCCAGCGGAGTAAACTTCACTTGTATTGCAATCGAATCCCTGATCATGAAATCAAAACGTTTTTCCCGGAAACTTAAAATTTATGCTGTTTCACTTCTCTTTGTGGGGATCGGTTTCATTCTTTTTACGGTGCACAACACATTCACAGCAACTTACTATATTTTTGCAATTGCCATCATGCTGACTGCAATTTATGCGGACTATCGCGTGACCTGGGCTGCGGCTCTGATGAGCATTGCTTCTATTATGATTTCCGAACTTTTCTTGAAATGGGATACAGATAAGATCAGTATTTTTGAAAATACTCACCGATTGGGGGATTTTTTGATTTCGCTTTTCGTATTAATTGCTTTTTCCATTGCCTGTATGGCTGTGATCCGGTTTGAACGCAGAAAAAACAATGCTGCCATACATAAGGAGATAGAAAGGCAGCTCTTACAGCAGAGCGTCGATATGGATGAAATGACCGGAATATATAACCGGAAGGCATTTCGGGATAGAATGAAATATATGGAAGATTCGGCATCTGATCAGAGCTATATTCTCGCGATTGTAGATGTAGATAAATTTAAAAATATAAATGATACATGGGGACATCTCGTGGGAGACCGCTGCCTGATAGAATTTGCTGAAATCTTAAAAGAATTTCATGAGGATATGACTGCCTTTCGTTACGGCGGCGATGAGTTCTGCCTATTGTTCCATGATAAAAGTATGGAAGAAGCGGAAGCCGTCTGCGGGGAGATCAAGGCCAGGGTGAATCGCCTGATTTTTGAGGACTATCCCCAGCTGATGCTGACGGCAAGCTTCGGGCTTGCGGCAATATCAGACCAGTTTGATACGGTAAGGCTTTTTATTCATGCCGACTCCGCCCTGTACGAAGCAAAAAGGGTTCGCAATGCTATCCGTGTCTGTTCGCTTTCTGCAACTGGGGCAGAGGCAATATTTAAATCCAATAGAAAAAGCCAGGAGGTTTCAGAAATGAAGGAATACGAAGCTCTTCTGGATAAAATAAAAATTTTCGAAAAGACATATGATGTCATGCGGATTGTAGATCCTTTGAAAAAGAGGGTGGTTGAAGTCAGAGATAATGAATGTTTAACGTCAGATACCACATGTCATAATTACTGGGAAACAGGTCGTTTATGTGATAACTGTATTTCTATGAGAGCCTTTCACGAGGATGATACTTTCTTTAAAGTGGAATATAAAAATAACAATGTTTTTATGATCACAGCAGTTCCTGTAAAGGTGAAAGGTATTTCCTTGGTGGTGGAACTGCTGAAAAACATTTCAAACAGCATGCTATTCGAAGAAAAGGATGCTGACAGAGACGTTAAGATTTTAACAATAGCTGACTTTATCAGCCAGGCAGCAGTAAAGGATACCCTGACTCAGCAGTACAACAGCAAAGGGAGTGATTAGGCAGACCGCTCAAATAGGAAAAGCTGCCTGCCATAAGGGAAGCATATATTATTTATACAGAGAAATGGTTATGTTGGAGGAAATCGTCAAGCATGAGCTTTTCGATTCCCGCCAAAATAGCGATTCCTATTCCATGGGGGTCGTTGAAACGCCATCCAAGCTGCTGGTAATAAGAGCGGCTGAAGGAGCAGCCGGAGCCCTGGCAGACACCGTAAAGGTCGCCCTTCCGGTTGATTACCCTTTGCTTCATTCCTTTCCATGCCCGCTGAATGGATAAAACGCTTTCCCGGCATAGCTCTGAACTTAAAATCCCCAGGCGGATTCCCCTGGAAAGAGCGCAGATGAACATGGAAGTAGAGGAAGCCTCTTCATAAGTGGAAGGGTCATCCAGTATCTGATGCCACAGGCCGTTTTCATCCTGTACCTGCAAAATGCCTTCCGCCATCTCATGGAAGAATCCAGCTACAGCCTTATATTCCGGGTGATCTTCAGGGAGAACCAGAAGCAGCTCTGATAAGGCCAGAACGACCCAGCCGTTTCCTCGGCTCCAGGGGATTTTATTCATTTTCTTATATTCCAGATCCACAATATGGGACATCAGATTTTGACCTGGCATAAAGAAGTACTGCTTGAATAACTTTGCCTGGCGGCAAGCTTCTGTTAAGTATTCCTCTTTTCCGCTTAACTGGTAGTAACGGCATAAAAACGGGATGCTCATGTACATATCATCGATCCACATGGTGTTGTCGTTTCTGGAGAACACCTGATCCTTTTCCCTTCGCTGGCGGTTTTTCATAAAATCAGCGATCACATCCGCCAGGGCATGGGCTTCTTCCGAGGGACACCGCCGGTTGGCTTCCAGCAGAAAGGAGCCAAAGGAGCCGCAGTCATCCAACTCGCTCAGCCAGCAAAGCTGGGTATTTACTCCCGGATATCCGAATACCGATTTATCATAAATGGAATAATCATACACTGCCGCAGTCATCCGGGCATATTCCTGTACATACTCCAGCCAGTCCGGACGGTGGAGATATTCACCCGCTTTTAACATGCCGTAAAGGGTTACGCCGCAGGGATAGGTCCATTTTCCGTATAATTCCTGCTCTGCGAAGATCCGCACAAAGGAATCCGGCAGATCTGCCTGCCAGTAGCAGGTGCCATTTGATCCGTAGAACACTTTATCCATGCCTGTCAATTGACTGATGGGTGGAATTTCCTTTTCAAAAAGACCGGTATAGATCCATTCACCCTCATATCCTTTTACCCCGGTGCAAAGAGGCAGGGTACCGCCGGCATCCTGAAATTCAACTGCCAGACCTGTATCGTGACCTGCTTTCTTTTTGCAAATTAGTATTACCTCATATCTTCCTCTGGGCAGAGAGATTTCCTTTTCAAAGGCCCCTTCCAGCCATTCGAAGGAAAGATCCCCGTTGATATAGACCTTAAGCGGCTGACTGGAGCTGCCTTTGATCAGTACCTTGCCGGAATCCCCATGGAAGAAACTGCTTTTGGCAGCAACGGTTCCCTGACTGTCCAGACCGAAAATACGGGATAATGGACAGGGGGAGACGGGCGCCTCATATTCCTGCCTTGGAAACCAGGGGAGCCCCTCAAAAGAACCTTCAATCAGAGCATAGGTATCTGCTGTCTCCCGGCCAATTGGAGGGCTATAGACAAAACCTGCCTGTCCCTTTCTTTCGGCCAAAGGCGCCGTAAAATGGGAGGGCTGCCATTGGGGCTGTGCATGACGGAGAGAGAGGCCGAAACCGATTTCCGTTTTTTCGGTTTCCAGAAGAAAATGGTTAAGACCTGCTTTAAGGGGAATGGAACATGTACAGCAGGATTTCAAGCCTTCCTGAGGGGGAAGAGAGTGAAATGCTTTTTCTCCATTTACCCATAATAAAGTCGGTCCGCAGCATTGGATCTGAAACTGGGAGACAGCTTGGCTGTGGCTGTATAAATCTCCTGCCCCATAGCAGACCTCTCCAACTGCGGCCTGGGGAAAGCGGCTGCCGAAATCGAATTGATACCAACCTTTTGTATTGCACGTAATGCCGGATGTGAAGTCCAGCCGGTACTGATAAGGCGCCTGGGGGTTATGCCCGATAAAACGGCTGGCTAACAGTGCAATTACTTCACGATCCCGCTCTCCATATACGTGGAAGGCGCTTTCTTCCCAATGGAAGTAACTGCTGCCGCAGACTTTGTTACTTTCGTAATTCATAAGGGGTTCCTCCTGTAAAGAATTTCGTTCCATATAAAGTTTTCTGAATCCTATATTTATATTATAATAGATTAAAGTATTATAAATCTTATGTAATCGAGACTTTTTTTGATAAAATCATACTTTTGGCTACTTACATGAAGATTGGAATCCAACGAAAAAATGTTTTAAAATTGTCTTTAACTATTATATAGAAAATGATAGAATAAACATGTCATTCTGGTATGATTAAGCACTGATATCCTTTTTGCACAGGCTAATATAAAATATGAAAAATTGATTAAAACAGGAGGAATTATTATGAAGTTTTGCTGGAGCACTTTAAACGTCAGGAATTTAGAAGAATCAATCCAATTTTATGAGGAGATCATCGGTCTGAAGGTGACCAGAAGATTCCCAGCCGGTCCTGGTACTGAAATAGCATTTTTAGGTGAAGGGGAAACACAAATCGAATTTATATGCGGCGGAGACAGGGAAATTCATGTAGGAGATGATATCAGCTGGGGGTTTGAAGTGGAATCCCTTGATCAGACCCTTTCTCTGGCAAAGGAAAAAGGCGTGGTTGTTTTGGGAGAGCCAATACAGCCAAATCCCCACGTGAGGTTCGCCTTTATGAAAGATCCTAATGGCATGAGAATACAGCTTGTGGAAACCCTGGGGGAATGAACGGAAAAAACCAGGCAGCAGCGGACACTACAGAACAAGGAGTAAAGAAAATGAAGCATTTGATTGACAAGCTGTATGAAACTCATAACCTGGATAAGGACGAGTTCATCTACCTGCTGGAAAATTATGATAAAGAAGACAGTGAATATTTATTTTCCCTGGCAAGGACCTACAGTCAGGATCATTATGAGAAGGAAGTTTATATCAGGGGACTGATCGAATTTACAAATTACTGCAAAAATGACTGTTATTACTGCGGCATAAGAAGAGGCAATAAAAATGCCAGCCGGTACCGGTTAAGCAAGGAAGAGATCCTTTCCTGCTGTGAGTCCGGGTTTGGACTGGGCTTTCGTACCTTTGTGCTTCAGGGGGGAGAAGACCCTGCATTTACAGATGAGGTAATGGTGGATATTATTAAAACCATCCGGGAGGAATATCCGGATTGTGCCATCACCCTTTCCATAGGGGAAAAAACCTATGACCAGTATTTGAAATATTATGAGGCGGGAGCAAACCGCTACCTCCTCCGCCATGAAACAGCGGATGAGGAACATTATTCCCGTCTTCATCCGGATTCCCTGTCCTTAGAAAACCGGAAGGAATGCTTAAGGAATTTAAAAAAGATCGGCTATCAGGTGGGCACCGGGTTCATGGTAGGTTCCCCCTACCAGACCGCAAAGTGTCTGGCTGAAGATTTGGAGTTTATCAGAGAACTGTCTCCCCAGATGGTGGGCATTGGGCCCTTTATTCCTCATAAGGATACGCCATTTGCTGATTTCCCGGCGGGAAGTGTTGACCTCACCCTGTTTCTCATAGGGATTTTAAGGTTGATGCTGCCGAATGCACTGCTGCCTTCCACCACAGCATTAGGAACTCTTGACCCCAAGGGAAGGGAAAAAGGCATCCTGTCAGGAGCCAATGTTCTGATGCCTAATTTGTCTCCTATTGGTGTCCGGAAGAAATACGAATTATATGACAATAAGATCTGTACCGGAGAGGAAGCTGCAGAATGTAATGTCTGTCTGAGAAACCGTGTTGCCTCCATTGGTTATAACGTGGTGGAAAAAAGAGGCGATTATAAAGAATAGCTGGAAATGCTCATTCTCTGGAGGATATGATCCAAGAAGGAGATATTTGATTATCATTTCCTGATTAACATTATAAAACCGCTTATTATACCTGTGAAGATAATAAGCGGTTTATTCTATCTCAGAAAGGTTAAATCTGTTGAATGCGATAAGCTGTGGACTGTGGAGGAATGCTGGCGGTCTGGAAGTTGGCATGGTCGACCCTTACTAACTGTCCAGGCTGAAGGGAGCTGAAGAGAATAGGATTATTATTCCGATCCAGGATTTCTGTAGCGCGGGAAACAATAAATCTCATCTGGTCCGTCACATCATCAGGATTGCCGGTGTCTAGGAAGCCATTTACAACATCCACGGAGACGATCCGGTCCGTGGTTACGCGGTGCGCAGGCGTTTGCACGAATGCAACGATCCGGAAAGCCTTTGTTTGAGGGGGAATGCTCCTTGTCATGGCAGCGGAGAACTCGGCATTTAACCACATCCCCTTCCTGACAGTGCACAGGCTGATAGAGTCGCCGAATTGATTGACTAAGATTGTGTCCCAATCAACGTTCAATTGCAGGAGTTCAAGATTGATCATTTCATTCCGGCCGGGAGCTGCGTAGGAAACCAGGACATAACCAGTTCTGCTGTTGGAAGTAAAAACATCTTCTACTAGTGCATTTTCAATGCGCAGGATGCTCCCGTCTTCGCTGATGGTTCCTCTCCTGCCTGCAGTGGTATTACTCATATAAATCCCCCTAAATAGCATGTGAATTATTTAATATTATAAGCTGTTGCTGTAAAATATTACTATAGATGTGCTTAGAAGCAATAATCTTTGTTCACAGCGTGGAAACAGGGGCTGTAAAGAAAAATTCATGAATTTTAGCAGTGATTATTTCCAGGAACAAGCGACATTTTATCATGAATGTGATATACTGTTTTTTAAGTGTATCTTTCGAAAAGCATGGGACCGTTAAATTGATTAACTGGAAAGAAGGGATTTTCCATTAAAAGGTACGATAAGTTAGTCAGGGACAGGATACCTGAAGTAATTGAAGCAAAAGGTAAGAGAGCGGTATGCCGTATTCTGTCTGATGAAGAATATATGATGGAGCTGGAAGAAAAGCTTAACGAAGAGGTAAAGGAATATCTGGAGGATAAGAGCCTGGAAGAGATGGCAGATGTGCTGGAAGTGTTATATTCTATTTGCAGTGCCAGAGGATATACAAAGGCGGAACTGGAGGCAGAGCGGAAAAAAAAGGCAAAAGACAGGGGCGGATTTAATAACAGAATTTTTCTGGAATATGTGGATGAGTAAATGAAAAGCGCTTACTTGATATGAAAAATATACATTCCAAAAAAGGAGGAATGCGTTATCAGGCGGAAATACGCAATATTTCTATCCACAATTATCAGCATTATCTGCGCTGTCATGGTATGCTTTTATTTATTTTCTATTGCCAAGGTCGGAGATATTTATATTGAAAAATCAGAAGAAGCAATCTATAACATTAAGAAAGATTTTCTAAAGGATACGGTCAATAACCTGATTTCCGAAATAGGATTAAGGCGGGCTGCTAAATCGTCACACATGGAAGCCTTTATATCCAGAACATCTGATATCATTAATATGAAAAAGGATCTTCCGGACTCTGAATTCAATGATTTCTTTATCGGTTTTTTCCGGGATAATCCGGATTATAATTTTTTGACCGTGATCGTATGGGATAATGCGGCAAATAAAGTAACTTATGACCCGGGAAATCTGGCAGGAAACACCTGGAAGGATACTCTTAAGGCCAATACCTCCGGTTTATCCTCCTACCGTGTTTTCATTCACGGAGATTATTCATTCCTCTTTGGAATCACCAGGAACTACGTGGATGAGCTTGTTAAGGCGGACATTGCCGGTGTGATCAGGAATTCTAAATTTGACGGAAATTCCTACATCTGGGTGAATGAGATTAAGAATTATCAGGGAGGTAAAAATTATGCCATCCGAAGGATCCATCCCAACATGCCGGAGACGGAAGGAATCTATCTTTCGACGGATATGACTGATATCGCAGGAAATTATCCATATTTGACCGAGCTTCAGGGAATTATTAAGGATGGAGAGCTGTTTTCCTCTTATTATTTCAAGGAACCAGGCAGTGATAAGGTATCCAGGAAGCTGTCTTATGCAAAGCTATATAAGGATTATAACTGGGTGGTCGCCATGGGAGTGTATCTTGATGATCTTCAGCCATATGTTGACCAGACCAATCAGGAAAGCAAAGTGCTGGTATCCAGGATCACCCTTCTTTTGGTTTTACTGCTCATTGTTATATTAATCGTCAGCCTGTTTTCTGTTTCCTTATTGGAAAAGATATATTACCGCCATGCAAAAAGGGCAATGGAATCTGAGCTTAACCAGGATGCCCTTACAAAGGCTGGGAGCAGGAGAAGCGGGACCAATGATTTGACCAATGCTTTTAAGGAGTTTAAACGGACAGGCTTAAGCCCTGGAATCATGATGTGCGATTTAGATCATTTTAAAGGGATCAATGATAGATACGGCCATTCCACAGGGGATATGGCTTTGGCGGAATTTGTTAATGTAATGAAATGCACCTTAAGAAGTACGGACAAGATCATCCGCTGGGGCGGTGATGAATTTATCATCATTCTTTATGGTATGGAAGAGAAGCATGTACTGGATTTTGGAAGCAAGTTTTTGACTTCTGTATCTTCTTTGAAAATACTGGACCAACATGAGGAGATCGGGATCACCGTATCCATCGGCTTTTCCTTCTTTAAGGAAGAAGATGAAGATTTTAACGATGCATTAAAGCGGGCGGATGAGGCCCTTTATAAGTCAAAGTCAGAAGGACGGAATCAGGCCAATCTTATTTTATAGAAAATATGACCGGGAAAGGGGAAGATGCATAGGAGAGAGCTTTTATATCCGCCTTTTTCATCAGCCGCCGCAGGAGGCAGTAGCAAAACGCTTAAAGCTATGCAATCCGCAATTTCAAACTTTCCGCCAATATGTCCTTATTGGCGGACCGGCTACGGTGCGGAACAGGAAAACCATGGGAAAGCTTTATGCTCTGGTGATGGCCAGGATATCCGGGGAGTAGCCTGACTGTAAAAGTAACGGCTTATGTAATGCTTTTTAAAGTTGGGGCAGGATCAGGCAGGGCGGTGGCAGTTTCCATATTTAAAAGATACATATGGTTAAACTTTTCGATGGCCGCCTTTTTTTGTTCCATAAGGGAATGGGAATACACATTAAGGGTAATGGACACGCTGGAATGTCCCAATAGTTCGCTGATGGTTTTTACATCCACCCCCAGCTCAAGGGCCCTGGTGGCAAAGGTATGGCGGATGGCATGAAACTTACGGTCCTGCACATGAGCTTCTTTTAATAGTTTCTTATAAAGCTTTTGAAAGCAGCGGGGATCTAAGGGAGTATCCCCTTCTGAAAAGATATAATGGTCCGGGCTGGCATGAGAAAATCCCCGCTCTTCTGACATTTTTAACAGAAAATCCGGCAGGGGAATTTTTCTTAAAGATTTGCGGCTTTTCGGAGCTCCTACCTGCAGGGATGTTTTGGTTTCACTCTCTTCAAAATGTTTGATTCTGGATACGGTCCGTGCAATGGACAGGGTGCCGGCCTCCATATCAATATCTCCCCATTTAAGGGAACACAATTCACCAAGGCGGATGCCTGTATAAAATGACAGAATAATCCCTGCCGCACGCTTGTCTTTGGAATTCAGTGCCGCATTTTCTATGAGCCTCTGCTCTTTTAAGGAAAAGACTTTAACCTCCTTGTCCTCCGGCTTTGGAACTTTCACCTGTTCAATAATCGAAAAACCCTCTGGATCCCCCTTTAAGATTTCTTTTAAAGCTATTTTAAAGATGGTAAGATTTTTCTTCTTGGATGAATCTGCCAGACTGGTATTTTCTCTTATGGCCTTAACAAAGCAAAGAACAGAATCTTCCGTAATTTTCCGACTCTTTTCCTCTTTAAAAAAAGGAATCACATATTTATTCATGCATCGGTAATAGCTTTCATAAGTAGAGGGTTTTACCCGAAGGGCGGCATCCTCCAGCCAAGCCTCAAATAAGCAGCAGACATCGCTTCCATTCCAGGTAGGCTTCTGTCCAACGGATTCCTGGATTTCCTGGTGATTTTTCATCTTTTCTTTTACGCCTTTGTAGGTTCGGGAGTAGAAATACCGATACGTTCCATCCGATTTTAAACTCCTGCCTTCCCAGCGGCCGTCCTTGCGTTTGTATATATTTTCTCCTCTTCGCGGCATTGTACAATACTCCTTTGCTTATCATATAGTTATTATATGACGTTTCTAATAACGGCAAATAATCCAAATATTACCAGATAAATTATAAAATCCACAGAAGCCTCTGCATTGGTAAATAAATACCGATATACAGGCGCATTAAACTAGCGCCCGTCCATTGTTGTTAATATAAATGTACCGTTGATTGATCCAAAAACAGTCTTTTTCGCTTGTGCTTTTTACGCCGTCTATTGGGACGGTTTTTTTTATTGCTATTTTATTTTCATTGGGGAATCATAATAAAGAAAGGATGATTCCAATGAAATTCATGAGAAAAAAAACAATCAGCACACAGATCCAGAAAAACAGAAACGACACGGAAAAAAAGCTCAGAGCTTATGCGTTCCTTGAGAAAGAAAATCTCTTGTCATCCCTTTCTGTCTCACACAACGGCCTTACCAATGAGGAGGCCTTAGAAAGGCAGAATGAATTCGGAGCAAATGTAATCACGGCAGGAAAAAAAGATACAACGCTCCACAGGCTCAGAGAGGCAGTTATTAATCACTTTAACGTAATTTTACTTGTCATTGCGGCTGTTAATTATTTTACAGATGTTATCGCTTCCTCAAGGCCTGATTATCTAACTGTTTCCATCATCATTTTTCTGGTGATTGTCTCAAGTCTGATTGCCTTTGTCCAGAGTCAGCGTTCTAATGCCGCCGCGGAAAAGCTTTCAGAGATGATTTCCAACAAAGCAGATGTGTGGAGAGGTGGAAAACTTACTGAAATCCCCATGGATGAAGTGGTTCCGGGAGACATAGTAAAGCTATCGGCAGGTCACATGCTTCCGGCAGATGTGCGCTTCCTGACCACCAAAGACACCTTTTTGGCTCAGGCGGCCCTTACTGGTGAGTCTGCTCCTGTGGAGAAATTCGCTGACGGGGACAATAATCCCGGTGATGCTTTGACGGATTTGAAAAACATCGGCTTTATGGGGTCTAATGTGGTAAGCGGAAGCGCCACAGCAGTGGTTCTGGAGACCGGTAATAACACGTATTTCGGCTCCATGGCTCAATCTCTGTCAGGTGACAGAGCCAAGACCAGCTTTGAACGGGGGGTAGAGTCTGTCAGTGGACTTCTGGTACGAAGGATGCTTGTCATGATCCCGGTGGTATTTTTCATTAACGGCATTGCAAAAGGAGACTGGGCAGAGGCCCTTCTTTTTGCCATCAGTATCGCTGTAGGTCTTACGCCGGAAATGCTGCCCATGATTATGACCTCCACCCTGGCAAAGGGAGCAGTGTCCATGTCCAGGCACAAAGTAATTGTCCGCACTCTTGGAGCCATACAGACCTTTGGGGAGATGGATGTGCTCTGCACCGATAAGACAGGGACCCTGACCGAAGATAAGGTGGTTCTGGAAAGATACATGAATCTAAAAGGGGAGGAGGATACCAGAATCCTGCGCCATGCTTATTTAAACAGCTATTTTCAAACCGGCCTTAAGAATCTTATTGATCTGGCGATCATAAACCGTGCCCAACAGAACGGACTGGAGCCTGTTTTAAGTTCTTACAGCCGCATTGATGAAATTCCTTTTGATTTCACGCGGCGCCGGATGAGCGTGGTTTTGACCGACCAAAAGGGAAAACTCCAGCTGATTACTAAGGGAGCGGTGGAAGAAATCCTGGAGATCTCATCCTTTGTGGAGATGAACGGGAACGTTCTTCCAATGGATGAGGAAACCCGGCGTATCGCCATGGCGACCTATGAAAAGTATAATAACGATGGTCTGCGGATCATTGCCGTTGCCCAGAAGAACGAGGTTCCCGGCATAGGGGTATTCAGCGTGGACGATGAGCGGGATATGGTTTTAATAGGCTTTATCGGCTTTCTTGACCCGCCAAAGGAGAGTGCAGGCACCGCCATTGCCGCCCTTTACGACCATGGGGTGAGAACGGTCGTCCTCACCGGAGACAGCGAGGGCGTGGCAGCAAAGGTATGCAGCAAAGTGGGCGTAGATGCTTCCAACATGATGACAGGCCGGGATGTGGAACAGATGGATGACAAAGAGCTTTTACAGGCAGCAGGCATATGTAATTTGTTTGCAAAATTATCTCCCTCCCAGAAGGAGCGGGTAGTAAAAGCATTTCAGAGCGCAGGCCATACGGTAGGGTATATGGGAGACGGCATCAATGATGCGCCGCCCCTGCACCAGGCTGATGTGGGGATTTCCATTGACAGTGCCGTGGATATTGCAAAGGAAACCGCCGATATCATTCTTCTGGAAAAGGATTTGATGGTTTTGGAGGAAGGCGTCATAGAAGGACGCCGCACGTTTGGTAATATCATCAAATATATTAAGATGGCAGCAAGCGGGAATTTCGGAAACATGATTTCCGTCATAGTTGCCAGCCTGCTCCTGCCGTTTCTTCCCATGCTGCCGGTGCAGATATTGACCCAAAACCTGCTGTGCGATTTTTCCCAGATGGGCATACCCTTTGATGATGTGGATAAGGAATATTTAAAAAAGCCCCATAAATGGGAAACAAAGTCCATTAAATCCTTTATGACTTTTTTTGGCCCTCTTAGCTCAATTTTTGATATCTTGTGTTATGCAGTTATGTGGTGGGCCATTGGCGCCAATAAGGTGGAGCTTTCCCCATTGTTTCATTGCGGCTGGTTCGTATTCGGAACCATATCACAGGTACTGGTCATCCACTTGATCCGCACGGAGAAGCTGCCCTTTGTGCAAAGCATGCCTTCCATGCCCCTGTTCCTATCAACATTTATAGTTGCGGTCCTTGCACTGGTCATTGGATTTACAGGTCTTTCCGTTGGTTTAGATATGTACCGTCTGCCGGTACAGTTCGTTCCATGGCTTGCTTTGATTCTGATCGGCTATCTTGCAGCCGTTCAGATGATGAAAAAAGTATATATACACCGATATAAAGAATGGATGTAACGACCTCCAATCATAGAAAGAGCAGCCGGCCTGTTTCGCCTGACTGCTCTTTTTGCTTTCTCTTTTATGCTTCTCCTTCACCATTCACATGAGCTTTAATGGCTGCAAAGCTTTCCGCGCTTATTACGTGCTCGACCCGGCATGCATCCTCCAGTGCGGTCTTAGGAGTCACCCCAAGGGCAATCAGCCACTCCGAAAGCAAGGTGTGGCGTTCGTATATCTTTTCTGCGATTTCAAGCCCTTTTTCCTGCAAAGTGATGTGACCGTTTTCGTCTATCCCGATGTACCCGTTTTCCCGGAGGTTTTTCATTGCCACGCTGACGCTTGGTTTGGAAAAGTCCAGTTCTTCGGCAATGTCTATGGAGCGCACATAGCCATTGCGCTTCTTTAGCATCAGGATCGTTTCCAGATAATTTTCTGCAGATTCCTGTATCCTCATATCATCACCCTCTTTCCTGCTTTCATTGGATATTCCTTTATTTTAACATGGACCGGCACAACTTTTCAAGATGACTTCTTCTTATATTATTTTGTTACCTGTTTATTTTGGTTACAAAAAAACTATGTTACCATTTTTTTGTTGAAATATGTCAAATTTTTTATTATAATGTATTATGGTTGACTTTATCATTTTGCAGATGCCCTTAGGGCGAAGCAATCGGGCTGTGCATACAAAGATATGGGGGGAGGCATATGTTCAAAGTTTTTCATATAGGAGAAGAGAAAGATTTTTCCTGGAGTATGATAGGGAATATAGCAGAAGGGAGAAGGAATCTGGCGTCCCTGCAAAACAGCCTGGAGGTACATAAGATAGGCATTCTAAGAATTGAAAAGTTTGATCCCCGCACTGGAGATGTGGTCCTGACTGCTGGGGAAGACCTGGATTGTTCCGGACTCCCTGTGACGGGAGATCAAGTGTGTAATTATGACGAAGGATTTCTTTCCGGCGTTTTAAAGGAATACACGGGAAAGGATTATCTTGTAAAAGAGGTTGATTGCTGGGCCAGCGGTGCAAGTGTATGCAGATTTGAGGCTAATGTCGATCAACAAGCGAAGGTGTAGTGGATGACAGAAAAAGATGCGTCTGTACTTTTGGAGCAGATTCGCAATATCATTTTAAATAAGCCGGTTTTCGGGGAGCTGGAGGAGAAGGCACAGGTATATTCAGATCTGGAGCAGGCAGTTTTCTATCTTTCTCATTGTCTTATGGAATCCAATGAGCTTCTTAAGAATCTGGCGGAAGGGAACTTAAATGTTCCTCTGCCTGACCGCCACAATTTTCAGGCAGGTGAATTAAAACAGCTTCATGCTGCTTTAAAGCATCTGGCGTGGCAGACCGAACAGGTGATCAAGGGAGATTATAAGCAGCGGGTGAATTTCATGGGGGATTTTTCCCAGGCATTTAATGAAATGGTAGTCCAGCTGGAAATAAGGGAAAATGAGTTGAAAGAGCAGGCAGATAAGATCAAAAGGTTTAATAGGCTGCTGATATTCATTATAAACAGTCTGAAGGAATGGGTTGTTGTTATAGAAGAAGAGAACGAGACGGTATTATATACCAATGATTCAGCCAGAAAGAGGTTTTATGACCCCGGGACAAGGCAATTTGCCTGCGGGGGAGTAGATTGTCCCTTAATGGCCCGCTTAAAATCCCATACCGGCCTGGAACAGGAATTGCGGTATGAATTCAAATGCTCCCGCAATAAGACCTTCCAGGTAAGGTCCTATTCCTTGTTGTGGGAGGATAAAAAGGCGGTGGTCCATCTCATGACGGATGTTACATATCAGAGGGAAAATGAAGCTTTCTTAGAGGTCATGGCCTATAAGGATGAACTGACCGGGCTGGATAACCGGCGCAGCGGCCTGCGTACCATTGACTCTTATATACAAAAGGGCATTCCCTTTTCCCTTTGCATGATTGATATGGACGGGCTGAAAAATATCAATGACCTGTACGGGCATTTATATGGAGATGAATATATAAAGTCCGTTTCGCAAGTGCTGAAGGACTCCGCCCGGGATATAGATATTACATGCCGGTTCGGAGGCGATGAGTTTATCATGCTGTTCCGGGGGTGCGACGAACAGACGGCAGAGGAAAGGATGGACCTGATCGATAAGAAACTGTCTGAAGTTGCGAAGGTCTATCCGATGTCCATCAGCTATGGAGTGGTTTATGTTGAAGAGGGGACGGAACTGTCTCCGGAAGCCGCTTTAAATATAGCAGATGAAAGAATGTACCGCTTTAAAAGGCGGCGAAAGAAGAAAAATAACGGGTTAGGCGGCAAAGGAATTTAGAAAGCTCAACTTTTCTTGTGTTTTTTATGATTTTACATTATAATGATAGGCAGGTTAAATGAAATAGGAGCAAGAAAAGAATGAGATTTATTGGAAGCAAGACATTGCTGCTGGACCAGATTAAGCATGTGATTGATGAAAAGGCGCCGGGAGCGGAGAGCTTTTGTGATATATTTTCTGGAACCGCAGCGGTTGCCAGATATTTTAAACAGTGGTACCAGGTCTGTTCCAATGACCTGCTGTACTTTTCCTATGTGCTGCAAAGGGCTACTGTTGAGAATGACAGTGTGCCGGAATTTGCCCGTTTGCAGGATGAAACCGGAATCACGGATCCGGTAGATTTTTTTAACGGCAGGGAAAAAAAGGATTTAGAAGAGCTGCCAAAGGAGCGCCGGTTTTTTCAGAATACCTATGCTCCCACAGGCGGCCGCATGTATTTAAATGACGAGAATGCTCTGCGCATTGATTTTGCCAGGTGTACCGTGGAAGACTGGAAGGCTGCCGGACTGCTTAGTGAGGACGAATATTATTATCTAGTTGCCTGCATCGTGGAGGGGATCCCTTTTGTTTCCAATACCTCAGGAACCTATGGCGCATTCCATAAAGCCTGGGAGAGGCGAAGCTACAAGCGGTATGAGCTGTACCGGCTGGCTGTGACACACAATGGAAAGCAGAACCGTTCTTTTAATGAAAACGGAGTGGATCTTTTAACACGCCTTAAGGGGGACATCCTCTATATTGATCCTCCCTATAATGCGCGCCAGTATCTTTCCAATTACCATGTCCTTGAAACAGCTGCAAGATATGATTACCCAATGGTTCGGGGAGTTACCGGGCAGCGGCCTGACGAAGGGCAGAAATCTGAATTCTGTATGAAGAATAAGGTGGTTCCGGCGTTTGAAGAGCTGCTTAAGAATGCGCAGTTTAAGCATATCATCTTAAGCTACAGCACGGACGGGCTTATGACGGTAGATGAAATTGAGAAGGCCATGAAAAAGCACGGAAAGCCGGAAACCTTCCAGATCTATGAGATTCCATACCGGAGATACAAGAGCCGGAAGGTAAAGGAAACAGAACGGTTACGGGAGCTCTTGTTTTATATGGAAAAGCAGGTGCCGCCATGTACATAAAAAGTCCTCTAAACTATACTGGGGGAAAATATAAGATTCTGGAACCCATTTTTGAGGCGTTTCCAAAGAATATCCGCACATTTGTGGATGTCTTTGCCGGGGGCTTCAACGTAGGGATTAACGTGGAAGCCAGTCAGATCGTCTGCAATGACCAGATCATGTATCTCATTGAACTGTACCAGATGTTCCGTTCCACCGGCATCAGGGAAATTCTGGAGAGGATTCAGGGCCTGATCTCAAAGTATGAGCTGACACAGCAGAACAGGGAAGGATATTATGCTCTTCGGTCAGACTATAACAGAACGAAGGATTTAACGGAGCTGTTTGTCCTGGCCTGTTATGCGTTTAACCATCAGATACGCTTTAATAACAGCCATGAATTCAATTCACCCTTTGGAAGGAACAGAAGCTCCTTTAATGGCAGCATTGAAAAGAATTTAACAGAGTTCTGCCAGGCTCTTCACGAGAAGAACATTGAGTTTTCAAACCTGGACTTTATGGAACTGGATTATAATGGCCTGGGGCCGGAAGACCTGGTTTACTGCGATCCGCCATATCTGATCTCAACGGGGAATTATAACGATGGGAACCGGGGATTTAAGGACTGGAAGGAACGGGAGGAGCAGGCCCTTTTGTCGCTTTTGGACCGGCTTCACAAACAAGGTACCCGGTTTGCCCTGTCCAATGTCCTATACCATAAGGGATTATCCAATGACCTTCTCATTGAGTGGAGCAAGGGGTATCAGGTTCATTATATCGATCATACCTATTCGAACTGCAGTTATCAGTTTAAAGAGCGGGATGCGGTTACGGTTGAGGTACTGATCACCAATTATTAATAAAGGTTATTTGTCAGGACAAGGTTAATAATGTATGTTTAAGGGAAGTCGTTATTAGACTTCCCTTCATTTGGCTTTTTTTACTCCATATAAGAATATTGCGATTTCAAACATCAGTTAAACTGTTAAAGAAGGCACAATTTTTACCAATATCTTATTCGCGGACACTCCGCTTCAGCCAGCCGGCAGTTTTTAAAATATGAAATGCCTCAACCGCCTTACGGCAGACATTGCCCAGAAAGCTATGAACATGATAGCTGAAATACACAAGCGGCATATAAAAAAATACATTCCGGCTGATTAAACTGGATAACATAAATAAATTACCCAAAAGCGCGAAGCATAGGACAAAGCTGCAAATTAATCCAATCAACAGCAGCCGAATGCGCTGCGTATATGGTTTTGCCAACTTTGCCAGCTGGTAAAAGCCCATTACTCCTATTAGGAAGACGACCATAGTTGAAGTTTCCGTTGTAGGAATATGAAAGAGAATGCCCGCTAATTGTATATAAAGTGTATTAAATACAACTGTTATTGCAGCAGGTATAGTGTGCTCTAAAATATTAGTAAGCAGCTTTCCTTCTGGTCTGGAATAATTTGCCTGCAGTGCCAAAAAGAACGATGGTATGCCAATGGTAAGTTCATTAATCGGCATCATTTGCAGCGGCGCAATTGGATAGGGATATGGAATAAAAATATAAATCAGGGTAAGCAACACAGAGTAGGCGGTCTTTAAAAGAAAAATCGCTGCAACTTTTTCTATGTTGTTGATTACCCTTCGTCCTTCCTTTAAAACGTCAATCATGACACTAAAATCATCTGTTATTAACACGAAATCAGAGGCGGAGCGGGCAGCATCACTTCCGCCAACCATTGCAACGCTGCAATCGGCTTCACGCATCGCCAGAATATCGTTTACACCGTCTCCGGTCATACATGCGGTATGACCATTTTTTTTTAGGCCACGGATCAACTCCCGCTTTTGCTGCGGTGTCACATGGCCGAATATGGTATATTCTTCTACGATAGCTGCGTAGTCAGCTTCACTTTCCACCAGGTTCATATCAATGCTTTTGTCTGAACCTGAGATTCCAGCCTTTTCTGCAACTGCTTGGACCGTTCGGGGATTATCTCCGGAAATCACTTTTAAAATTACGCCTTCCTGTGAGAAATACCGGAAGGTCTCATTTGCATTCTCCCGCAGGTGATCAGAAAGGACCAAAAGCGCGAAGCAGCTTAGCTCTTCTGGAAGCTTCTCTTCCGTGATAGATAGTGGAGAGTGTGCAAGACACAGTACTCTGAATCCCAAGGCGGCCTTTTCGTTGGCCTGTTCTAAAAAGTCTTTATTACTGCCCTTAAATACGATATTTGGCGCACCAATGATATAACTGCCCTTTTCTTTAAAAGTAGCACCGCTCCACTTGCGCTCTGAGGAGAATGGTAAAATGATGTCAGAAATCCAATTTTCAGTTTTCCCAAATGCTTTGGTTAATGCTGCGGCTGTTGCATTTTTGTCTTCCAAAGTCCCCATTAGTTCAGAAACTGCTAATTCCACCTCCTTTTCAGAAGCATCGGAATATAATTCCAGCCTTTCAAACTGCAGTGATCCGTCTGTAATGGTTCCTGTTTTATCCAGACATAGCACATCCGTGCGGGCTAAAGTTTCTATACTGTATAATTCCTGGACCAGCGCTTTTCTTTTTGCCAGTTTAAGCGCACCGACAGTCATCGTGACACCGGTTAATAAGATCAGTCCTGCCGGTATCATGCCCAATACAGATGCTGACGAGCCCAGCACAGCAGTCTCCAGCGAATCTCCAAGCAAAAAGTATTTCATATAAAATAACGTGGTTCCAAGCGGCAGTATTACAATGGTCAAAATCAAGATAATGCGGTTTAATGTACGCAGAAGTGGAGGAACCTGTTTTTTGCTCTTTTTAGCCTCCACGGTCAGAGAGTGAGCATAACTATTTTCCCCTATGGCAGTTATTTGGGCATAGCCATGTCCACTTGTCACATAACTGCCGGACAGAAGAGTATCGCCTTTTGATTTTTGAATTCGATCTGTCTCTCCGGTCAGAAGGGATTCATCTACTTCAAGCCGCTCCGAAGAAACAACCACTGCATCTGCACATACCTGGTTACCGATAGCCAGTATCACAATATCGTCGAGTACAATCTCATCCTGTGCCACTGTATATTCAGACCCGTCCCGGATTACGGTCACATGAGCCTTGGCTAATACAGATAGTTTATCTAATCCGTGTTTGGCCCTCAATTCTTGAAAAATACCCATACACGTATTGCTTATGGCGATTCCAAGAAAAAGTATATTTTCCGGATGTCCGACAATAACCAGAATCACCGCCAGGAAAATATTGATGAAGTTGAACAGTGTAAAAATGTTCTTTGAAATAATACTGGAGATTGACGGGGTAAGCCCCGTTCTTTGTATATTTACAGCTCCTGCATCTATACGGTTGCGGACTTGTTCTGCAGTTAGTCCTGTACCGATATCAGGATTGCATCGCTTTAAGGTTTTATTTATTAATAACCCTTTGCCTTTTCTGTCTTTCATATGATGATCACCATTACAATTCCTATATAATTCTGTCGTTAACTGGTCCATAAGTCTTCCAAATAGGTTTCCCGCTTTTTCTGTGAGTTAAACAAATATTCCTTTACAGTTGTATATTACAGTCAATTGTCATGACAATAAAATAAGCCGGCGGAATGTTATCATTCAGCCGGCTTAGACTGTTCTGAAGCTACTATCACTGGCGCCATTCTGATCTTAATACAGCGTATTCGAAAGTATCCAGCCATACGGGTTCCCCGCTGCTGCTGGTTTCAAAATAAATATTCTGTAAAAGATGTCCCTCACGTCTCATATGTAGGCGTTCAAGCAGCTTCCAGGAATGGTCATTCTTTGGGTTACACATGGCGATAATACGCCTTGCCCCTAACTGTGTAAAGGCATGGTCAAGGAGAGCCTTAGCGCTCTCTGTGGCATAGCCCTGGCCCTGGTACTTTCTGTTAAACACATATCCTAATTCCCATGTATTAAAGTCCTCTTTGCCCAGATACAGGTTCCCTATTAGATTTCCGGTCCCTTTCAGGCAGACCGCATAGAAAGATTCATCATTTGATCTTCTGATTGCTTCTTTTTCGGCCTGGGCTTCTGAATAGATATCATATGGTTCGAAGGCTACGGTTTCCTTGTCAGACAAGTACTCGTGCATATCCTGCCAATCGTTTGGCTGAAACCTTCTGATAATCAGTCTGTCTGTAACGATATTTTCCACTTTGACCCCTTTTTCTTTCTTTAAAACCAGTTATCATATACATTAAATAATTATAGCATAACCTCAAATATATATGAAGATTTCCAACATAAAATTAAGGAATAGACTTAATGAAATAAGAATAAAAATTTTGCTCTCTTTTCAGACATTAGACTAAGTCCGTGGCTTACGCCAGAGAGAGTTGTCCGTACCTTTCCCGCTGTACGGGTAGCCGGGCATCACATTTATTAGGAGATATATACCGGAAATAACAACGGGAAAACTGTTGTCCAATTATACTTAACATCATGCTTGTTCTGTGGTATTCTTGATGTATGAGGTTTATAAAATATAATATATGGAGGCGTTTTATGAAAAGGAGAAGATGTATTTCGATTGGCTTATTTATTGCTGTATTCTTAAGTGGTGCTAAGCCTGTTTACACCATGGCTTATGAAAATACAGGTGTAATACAAGAGTCCCAGAACCAGTTATCCGTTAAGGTTTCAAAAGTCCATGAAAAGTATGGCAATGTATATATCGGCATTAAAAACCCGGATTTTCTAAAATTATTCCAATACGGAGACATCGTTGATGTAACAATTGGAGGTCAGCTATTAGAGGTTCCTGTATGTTCCTCCTATAGTGATGTGGACAGTAAGAAGGTAGTAATCGTTGCATCGTCAGCTGAGGATAAAGCGAATGAGGACATCATATTGGCAATAAATCTCGGCAGCTTTGCAGATACATACGGGACGGCTGTTAATGATAATGTAACGATCAACCTTTCAAAAAAGGGAGGTTACCTGGATGAATACGAAATACGACAACTGAAACGTACGAATAACAGAGATGACTATAGCAGTGATGAGGTGTTTGCCAATTTCCGTGAAATAACTTATGGCAGTATAGCTCCTGGCAGGCTATACAGGTCATCCAACCCGATAAATCCGGAAATTGGAAGAAATCAATACGCTATGCGGCTTACGGAGGCTGCGGGAGTCAAGGTTATATTTAATCTCTCAGAAACTGCCGATGAGGTGTCGGCTCATTTAGGAACCGATACCAACGGCAATCTTGCATATTACAAGGGACTGAATGATACCGGTAATGTGTACGCAATGGGTATGGGACTTGATTCACAATCGGAAGATTTCAAACAGAAACTTGCAGTTATTCTTCGGGAAATGAGCGAAAAGAAAGGTCCTTACCTTATCCATTGTGTAGAGGGAAAAGACAGGACCGGATTCGTTGCCGCATTGCTTGAATCCCTGATGGGTGCGAAATATTGGGAGATTAAAGATGACTATATGGACAGTTTCGTTAATTTCTTTCATGTACCTGTCGCACCCGGTCAATATGACCGGATTGGGAACAATAATATCTTGGAGAGTATGAGACAGATGGCTGGTATTCCCAAGGGAGGCAGCCTTAAAGGGGTAGATTTGTCCAAAGCAGCAGAGACTTATATCAAGTCAATAGGTTTAACAGACGATGAAATAGAAAAAATTAAAGTCAATCTTTCTAACTGAGTCATACGAACAGACAGGCTTAATTGAGAGTATAAAAGGCAGGTGAATAAAGGATCGTTCATGTCTCTGTGAGACATCCTTTAAGCATCTGCCTTTTTTGTAAATTTAAAATCAAGCGGTAATATGATGTCTCGTGCCTTTTAATGCTTGAGACCATTTAATTGGATTTTACTTCTTTCCAGGCTTCATTGTAAAGGGAATCCACCTCATCCCCAAGATATTTATACACTTCGCTGTTCTTTAAAGAGTCCACGTCCGGGAAAACGGCTTTGTTGTTCTGCAATTCCGGATCAAGTAAATCAAAGGCACCTTTATTTGGAGTGGGATAGGTGATGTATTCAAAATTCTTTTTGGCAATTTCAGGACGGCAGAGGAAGTCGATCCATTTCTCTGCGTTTTCCTTGTTAGGCGCATTGGCAGGAATGACCCAGGAATCCAGCCAAAGGTTGGTTCCTTCCTCAGGGATCACGTATTCTAAGGAGTAGTCAAGGCCAAGGTCCTTCACTTCATTCTGGATGTAAAGCATTTCTCCGGAATAGATGACGCCTACTGCAGCCTCACCGCCGATCATCTTATCCCTGACCTGGTCGATGACATAAGCCTGAACCAGAGGCTTTTGCTTGATCAGCAGTTCCTTTGCTTCCTTGATTTCTTCTTCATTGGTGGTGTTAGAAGAGTAGCCCAGGGATTTTAATGCCACCATAAAGGCATCCCGGACGCTGTCCTGCATGAGGATGTTGTCTTTAAACTTTACATCCCAAAGGTCAGACCATTTAGTTGGAACGTCTTTTGGGTCTACCATGCTGGTGTTATAAAGAATTCCTACGGTTCCCCAGCAGTACGGAACGGAGTACTTATTTTCAGGGTCAAAGCTCTTTGACATTTCCTGGTATCTGGGGTCAATCTCCTTTACATTTGGAACATTATCAAAGTTGATCTCAGCCAGAAGATTGTTTTCGATCATTTTCTGGATCATATAATCGGAAGGGCACACCGCGTCGTATTTTACGCCTCCTGCCTCGATGACTGGATACATCTCTTCATTGGTTTCAAACATGTCATAAACGACTTTAATACCAGTTTCTTTTTCAAATTCCTGGATAACGGATTCGTCAATGTACTCCCCCCAGTTGTATACGTAAACCTCTCCGGCGCCTCCTGACTTGGGGGCGGATTTTCCGCAGCCGCTTAATACAGAGAGGGAAAGAGCACACAGGGAGCCGACTGCCATGATCTTAGATAAAGTTTTTTTCATGTGAATATTCTCCTATTATTTTTTACGCTTTGGTGCAAAGTTGGTGATGAGCAGCAGAACCAGCACCGTGATAAAGATGATACTTGACAGCGCATACATGGAGGGCTTAATCCCCCGGCGTACTTCGCTGTAAATCAGGGTAGAAAGAGTATTGATGCCGGCTCCCCTTGTGAAGTGTGTGATGATAAAATCATCTAAGGACATTGTGAATGCAAGGAGAAAACCGGAAAGCACACCCGGAAGGATATCCGGGAACACCACCTTGAAAAATGCGGAGACCGATGTGGCTCCCAGATCCATGGCGGCTTCATAAGTGCTTTTATCTGTTTGCTTTAACTTAGGCATGACGCTTAAAATGACATACGGAATGTTAAAGGTAATGTGTGAAATTAAGATGGTCTTAAAGCCCAGGGAAATCCCAAAGGCGATAAATGCCAGCATAAGGGAGATTCCTGTAACAATATCCGCATTCAGCATGGGGATGTTGGTAACGCCCATGAGAAGGGAGCGGGGGACCCGCTTCATGCCGTTAATGGCAATTGCCGCAGCGGTGCCGATAATGACCGCGATCAGAGAAGACAGGAAAGCGATCAGCAGCGTATTGTAAAGGGCCGTCATAATGGTACTGCTTGAGAACAGCTCTGTATACCATCTGGTGGTAAAGCCGCCCCACTGGGTACGGGATTTAGAGCTGTTAAAGGACAGCACTGCCATTGTAGCAATAGGGGCATATAAAAATACCAGAATGATCACCAGGTAAAAATCCTGAATCATTCGTTTAATAAAAGTCTTTCTGTTCATCAGAATGTCGTCCCCTCCCCGTTCTTATCATATTTGGCAATAAGCGCCATGCTGATCAGAATGAAAATCATCAAAACCAGGGAAAGGCCCGAGCCTAAATTCCAGTTGCTTCCCTTGGTAAACTCCTGCTCGATCACATTGCCGATCAGAAGGATCTTGCTTCCTCCCAAAAGGTTTGAGATAACAAATGTGGTAAGAGCCGGCACGAATACCATGGTGATCCCGCTTACAATGCCGGGGATGCTTAAGGGAAAAAGGATCCGGAACAAAACCTGAACCGTGTTGGCCCCCAAGTCTCTGGCAGCGTTTATCACATTGTCATCGATTTTCATCAGTACGTTGTAAATAGGAAGAACCATAAACGGCAGAAAGTTGTAAACCATACCGAGGATAATGGCTCCCGATGTATTGATCAGATTCTGATTAGGCAGATGGAGTGCGGTCAGAACGCCGTTTATAACGCCGTTCTTTTCCAGCAACGTCTGCCATGCCAGGGTCCGGAGCAGAAAATTCATCCACATGGGAAGGATGAAGATAAAAACGATAAAGCTTCCCTGACCCATCCCTCTGGAACGCAGAACCATGGCCAGAGGATAAGCAAGGATCAGGCAGAGGACAGTGCTTACAAAGGAAAGTCCCAGAGAAAGCCAAAGGGCCTTTGCGTGTTCTGCCGATGCTACGGAGAGGACGTTTGCCAAGGTAAAGGCCCCGGACCGGTCCGTGAGCCCGTAATACACAATCAGCGCAAGCGGGATCAGGATGAAGCCGATCATCCACATGATGTATGGGCCGGATAATAGTTTTTTACTCATTGATTCCCACGGCCTCCTCATCCTCAGAAGCCGGCTTGTTCATGATCTGAATGTCGAATGGGTTCACGTGGATGCCCACCTCCTGTCCGACCGGGAACATATCCGTGCTGTGTACCAGCCATTCAAAGCCGTCAGGGGTGGTCACTTCCATCTCATAGTGGACGCCTTTGAAAATCAAATGGGTAACAATGCCTGTGAGGGTGCCTTCCTCAGGAGCTACCAGGTCGATATCTTCCGGACGGATGACCACGTCAACCGGCTTATGGATTCCAAAGCCCTTATCCACGCAGACGAATTTGGCATGAAAAATCTCCACCAGTTCATCCCGGACCATAATTCCGGGCACGATGTTGCTTTCTCCGATGAAATCAGCCACAAAGGCATTCTCCGGTTCATTGTAGATGTTCTCCGGGGAGCCCATTTGCTGGATATAACCCTGGTTCATGACAACGATGGTATCAGACATGGTCAGGGCTTCTTCCTGGTCATGGGTAACGTAGATAAAGGTGATGCCCAGTTCATTTTTCAGACGGATCAGCTCATACTGCATATCCTGGCGAAGCTTTAAGTCCAAGGCTCCCAAAGGCTCGTCAAGGAGAAGGACCCTTGGCTCGTTTACGATTGCCCTGGCGATGGCGATCCGCTGCTGCTGGCCGCCGCTTAAGGAGCTTACTGAGCGGTTTTCAAAGCCGTCTAAGTTGACCAGCTTTAAGGCATATTTAATTTTATCCTGTATATAAGCCTTCGGTTTATTTTTGATTTTTAGGCCAAATGCGATGTTTTCTGAAATGGACATGTGGTTAAACAAAGCGTATTTCTGGAACACAGTATTCAGCTGACGCTTATTGGGAGGCAGGCTGGTGATGTCCTGCCCGTCAAAAATCACCTGCCCTTTATCAGGGCTTTCAAAGCCGCCGATGATTCGAAGGGTCGTAGTCTTGCCGCATCCGCTGGGTCCTAGCAGGGTAACAAATGCGTTCTCCTTTACCGAGAGGTTTAAATCATCCAGTACCATGGTACCGTCAAAGCTTTTTGTAATATTCCGTAAATCAATTAATGGCTGACCCATGTCCCTTTATCCTCCTGTTAAAAGCTTGGCGGGGAGCTTACCCAGATGAGAGTAGCGCCGGCCTTGCTGCTTAAGTAATGTTTTTTATCTGATACAAAGTAAAAGGATTCCCCTTTTTTGGCTTTATATGTTTTGTTTCCTATATGGATGGAAATATTACCCTGCAGCACGTAGCCGAATTCCTCTCCCTCATGGGGATTGTCAGGATAGGTTTCTCCGCCGGCCTCCAGGGTGAGAAGGATCGGCTCCATCATGTTTTTCTGCGCATTGGGAATGATCCATTTGATTTCATTCTTAAGCTCTGCATCGTGTTTCTCAAAATAATCGGATTTTCCGAAAACGATCTGTTCTTCCGGACTCTCATTGAAGAACTCGCCGACAGAGGTTCCTAGGCATTGTAAAATATCCAAAAGGGTAGCAATGGATGGGGACGTCAAATCCCTTTCCAGCTGGGATATGAACCCCTTTGACAGCTCCGCGCGGTCAGCCAGTTCTTCCTGCGTAAGCCCCTTTAAGACCCGAAGCTCTTTTAGTTTTGTACCGATATCCATATGCTCCTCCTTTATAATTATGTTAAGCTGAAAGTTTACCTATACTAACTGACGATAAAAATAACTAAAAAGTTTAGTAATGATAAACAGGCAGCAAAATACATTATACTGTTTTTTCATTGTATGTCAATAGTTTTTAAGGAACTTTTTCCTTAACAAACAATGAAATTTATGATATGATAGTTTTAGTTTATACAACGAAGTCCGAATCGCCAAACGGCGCGTCGGACGGCTGATTTTCTGGATTCAGGCAGCACCTGAATTTGCCTTTTTTCAGAGGATCGTGCTAAGGAAGATTCCAGGAGGATATGTGTGATGAATGGCAAGTATATGGCTTATGTAGGTTCTTATTCCTACAATGGACAGGCAAAGGGGATTACTGTATACGATGTTGATGTGGAAGAGGGCCGTTTTATTCCAAGATGCGAGGTGGAAGTTGATAATTCTTCCTATGTAATTGCTTCTAATGATGGGAAGACGCTTTACTCCATTGCGGACGAAGGAATCGTATCCTTCCGCATTCATGAGAATGGGGCGATAACAAGACTTAATTCAGCGAATATTAAGGGGATGAGGGGCTGCCATCTGTCTACTGATGCAGAGGACAGGTATATCTTTGTATCTGGATACCATGATGGAAAGTCCACGGTGCTTCGGCTGAATGAGGATGGCTCCGTAGGTGAGATCGTGACCGGAGTGTACCATAAGGGCCTTGGCAGTGTGGCAGAAAGAAACTTCCGTCCTCATGTGAGCTGTTCCAGAAGAACTCCTGATGGAAAATTCATCATGGTGGCTGATCTGGGAATTGATCAGGTTAAGATTTACCGTTTTAATGAGAAGGATGAAGAAATGGTACTGGTGGATGTCCTGCACTGCGATCTGGAATCCGCTCCCAAATGCTTCCGTTTCAGTTCTGACGGAAGATTTTTCTATCTTATTTCAGAGTTAAAGAATGTGATCGATGTGTTCACCTATGAAACAGGAGAGCGGCAGCCTAAGATCGAGAAGATCCAGACGGTTCTCACCGCCGGACCAAAGCAGAGCCAGCTTACTGCGGCATGCTCCATGCGCATCTCCAATGACGAAAGGCATCTATTCTGCGGCAACGCGGGGGACAATTCTGTTACGGTTTACGAGAGGGACAAGGAAACAGGACTTTTAGAAGCCTTATGCTGTCTTCCCATAAGCGGCAGCTATCCCAAGGATATCTGCGTTTTTCCGGATGATAAGCATATCGCTTCCATCAACCATGAGACCGGAAGTATCACATTTTTCACGGTTGATTATCAGAAAGGGCTTCTTGTCATGAACGGCAAGGAACTTAAGGTCAATGAACCGAACAGCTGCGTAATCGTAAAAGTAGACAATTAAAATACCTTGAAGGCATACCTCTACACCCAGAAAGCATGGTCTATTGAGAGGAAACACCTTACAGGCATACCTCTATGCCCGGAAAACATGGGCAGGGAAGAGGAAAGGAGAGACATACATGGCAGGATCAACACTGGGGACAATATGGAAGGTAACAACCTGGGGGGAATCACATGGAAAGGCCATCGGCGTTGTGTTAGACGGCTGTCCGGCGGGTCTTAAACTGGAGGAGGCGGATATCCAGGAATACTTAGACCGTAGAAAACCGGGTCAGAGCAAATTTACCACAAAGCGCCAGGAGGCCGATCAGGTGGAGATCCTGTCTGGAGTTTTTGAAAGAAAGACAACAGGGACTCCCATTTCCATGGTGATCTGGAATACGGACCAACGTTCCAGGGATTACGGAAACTTAATGGAGGTTTACCGTCCGGGTCATGCGGATTTTTCCTTTGATGAAAAATACGGAATCAGGGATTACCGGGGCGGCGGCCGTTCCTCCGGAAGGGAGACCATTGGAAGGGTGGCGGCCGGTGCTGTTGCCGCCTGCTTTTTAAAGAGTCTGGGGATTACTGTGACTGCTTACACCAGATCCGTTGGGCCTTATGAGGTAAAGGCAGAGCAGTTCAGTATAAAGGAGCGGGATAATAATCAACTTTTCATGCCTGATAAGGAAACAGCGGCTCTTGCCTGCGAATACTTAGAAGAGATGATGGGAAAGCTGGACTCTGTGGGAGGCGTGGTGGAATGTGTCATTGACGGTGTTCCAGCCGGAATCGGTGATCCGGTATTTGAAAAGTATGATGCAGCTCTTGCAAAGGCGGTCATGTCCATTGGAGCAGTCAAGGGCTTTGAGATCGGAGACGGCTTTGGGGCTGCCCGCTCCCTGGGTTCCCAGAATAACGATGGCTTTTGTAAGGGGCTTAATAAGGGTGTGGAGAAGATCACCAACCATGCAGGAGGTATTCTTGGAGGGATCAGCGATGGTTCCCAGGTGGTTCTGCGCGCTGCATTTAAGCCTACGCCATCTGTGGCGCAGTCCCAGAAAACCGTGACGCGCCTGGGTGAGGAAACAGAGATCCAGATCAAGGGACGCCATGACCCTATCGTTGTCCCTCGTGCAGTGGTAGTAGTGGAAGCCATGGCGGCACTTACCACAGCAGACTTACTGCTTGCCAACATGGCCTCCAGAATGGACAGGATCCTTACCTTTTATGGCCGGCAGACGGCAGGAGAAGGGGAAGGAAGCTTAGAAACTTGATAAAATCCGGCATTTATGATATGTTAAATGCCGGATATATTTTACACGGGCAATGAGCTGGGCGAACATGCCTGCATGTTCAGCCGGCTATGACAGAATGACAGAATGACAGGAGAATGATGATGAAGATTGCAATGGGAAATGACCATACGGCCATAGAAATGAAGAATTACATCAAGGAATTTGTAGAGAGCAAGGGATATGAAGTGATCGACTTTGGAACCAATTCCACAGAAAGCTGCGATTATCCGGAATATGGAGAAAAGGTAGGACGCGCGGTTGCAGACGGAGAAGCTGATCTGGGAATCGCCATCTGCGGAACAGGAGTGGGAATCTCCCTTGCCTGCAACAAGGTCAGGGGAATCCGGGCTTGTGTCTGCAGCGAACCTTATACTGCAAAGCTTTCCAGAATGCACAATGATTCCAATGTGCTTTGCTTCGGTGCCCGTGTCATCGGCCAGGAGATGGCAAAGATGATCACAGAGGAATGGCTGGATGCAAAGTATGAGGGCGGAAGGCATCAGCGCCGTGTGGATATGGTAATGGATATCGAAAAAAGAAACGAATAAATTTGTATTGCGAAGGGGGAAACCTATGAAAAAGATTGGATTTATTGGAATTGGAATTATGGGAAAGTCCATGGTACGCAATCTGATGAAGGCCGGATATGAGGTTGCGGTATATTCAAGAACCAAAAGCAAGGCGGAAGATGTCCTTTCTGAAGGTGCTATATGGTGTGAAGATGTGAAGGCCTGCTCCAAAGGCAGGGATGCGGTCATCACCATCGTTGGGTATCCGCAGGATGTGGAAGAGGTCTATTTCGGGGAAAATGGGATTATCGCTAACGCAGACAAGGGAACCTGCTTGATTGACATGACCACCACCAGTCCCAAGCTTGCGGTACGGATTTATAAAGAAGCAAAACAGGCAGGGCTAAAGGCCCTGGATGCCCCGGTGACAGGAGGAGATACTGGCGCAAGGGAAGGAACCCTTACCATACTGGCAGGAGGGGACAGAGACGCTTATGACGGCTGCCACCCTGTTTTTGAGGCAATGGGAAAGGCAATCCGGTATGAAGGAACGGCCGGAAACGGACAGCACACCAAAATGTGCAACCAGATCGCCATTGCAGGAGCCCTCTCAGGCGTCTGTGAGGCAATGGTTTATGCAAAGGCCAATGGTCTTGATGTAGATACCATGGTGGATTCCATCGCTACCGGTGCGGCCGGAAGTGCCCAGTTAAATGCAATGGCTCCCAGGATCCTTTCCGGAGACTTTGCACCAGGATTCTTTATCAAGCATTTTATCAAAGACATGAAGCTTGCAGCCGAGGAGGCGGAGGGTGCAGGTATCCGGCTTGGAGTGCTTGACCACGTGCTTTCCATGTATGAATCCATGGCTGCTACTGGTCATGAAGAGGAAGGAACACAGGCTCTGGTCAAATATTACCAGTGGTAAAAAGTATAAAAACGCAGGCGGGGTAGCAGCTCCAGCCTGCGTTTTTACTTTATTCAATATTTTTTATGGAAGGGAAATACCGGAACAGGACCTTTGCGATGATCTTGTCCTTTTCCACGAATTTATGTTTCCACCTTCTTGCATCTGCGGAGAAATTCCGGTTGTCTCCAAGCATGAAGTAACAGTCTTCCGGCACTTCATAATGGGCATCAGGCTCCGGTTCCATGGGCTCCGGAAGATAAGGCTCTTCAAGAGGCATCTCAGAATTATTGATGTAAACTTTTCCGTCCCGGATATCGATGATGTCGCCTGGAAGGCCGATGACACGTTTTACGTAATAGGTTTTTCCGGTAGGGTCATCAGGGAAATGGAAGATGGCGATATCTCCCCGCTTTGGATCGCCAAAATAATAGGATAGCCTGGAGCCAATGACCCGGTCTCCTGTCATAATGGTCTTTTCCATGGATCCGCTGGGTACCCTGCTGTTTGCAATGATGAAATTATTGAGCAAAAATGCAATGACAGCGGCGGTAATAATGATCTTGATCCAACTGATGATTTCTTCCCTCCAGCTGAACGGTTCCCGTTCTTTTGGCATGTTATCGTTCTTTTTCATATGATCTCTCTTCTTTTCCTTCATGATGGTTCCATTACAGAGTTTAAATGAGATTGATTTATAACGCAAGGGGTTTTACAAAATGGTAAGAAAATATTCACAAATACTCTATGGATTGTCCATAAAATCATGATAACATGATTCTAAGATAAAAAATTCACACCAGGGGGAGCCGGATCATGGGAGGGAAAAGCCGGAATCAGGATAGAACGCTTATTGCAGCTTCTGCGTTAATGTTTGCAGTTTCAACGCTGTTTCAGATACTGGCAAGAAAGGTTCCGGGATTTGGGGACTGGTATGCCAGGCGTGTTTACCGGTTTATGGTTGGAAGCATTGGAAGGCTATCCGGGGTATTTCCCTTTGCCCTTGTGGAGGCCTGCACCTACCTGCTTATTTTGTACGCTGTTTTCTACGTCTTCGTCCACCGTAAGGAGAGGAAGAAGATCCTCATAAGAGCCGTATTTCTCATTACCGGCCTTTTTTTACTGTTTACGTTAAACTGTGGTATCAACTATTACCGGAAGCCATTTTCCAGCTATTCAGGGCTGGATATGAGAAAGTCTTCCGTTGAGGAACTGGAGCATCTCTGCCGAAAGCTTACAGAAGACGTAAACCGTATGTGCGGAGAAGGAATAGCAAGAGAAACAGACTTAAAAAGCCTGGAAAAGGAAAGCGTAAAAGCCATGAAAGGACTGGGAGAGGCTTATCCTGAGCTGGCAGGCTATTACCCGTCTCCAAAGCCACTCCTATGGTCTTACTTCTTTTCCGTCCAGCAGCTTTGCGGCCAGTATTCCCCTTTTACAGTGGAGGCCACTTATAACCGGTCCATGCCGGATTACAACATTCCCCATACGGTCTGCCATGAGCTGTCCCACCTAAGAGGGTTCATGAGAGAGGATGAGGCCAACTTCATCGGCTATCTGGCCTGCATTGAATCTGAGGTTGATGTATTCCGCTACAGCGGATACTTAACCGGCTGGGTTTACGCTACCAATGCCCTGGCAAAGGCAGACTGGGAGGCATACGCAGAAATCTGCGGACAGCTTAGTGAAAAGGCATGGGATGACTTAAGAAACAACAATGAATTCTGGGGGAAATACGAGGGGAAGGCTGCCGAGGTTTCCAACCGGATGAATGATACTTATTTAAAGCTGAACAGCCAGACCGATGGCGTTAACAGCTACGGCAGAATGGTTGATTTAATGCTGGCTTACGCAAGGCTGAAATAGCCCCAATTCCTGGCAGACTCTTGAAAATTACATGACCTGGTGATAAAATATTTCTATAACGAGGGACCAGGAGGAGTCATGTATGGATGGTAAATTGTATGATTTGATGGATTGGGCCGGCATTGAAGAGATTGTATATTCAGAAGCAGCGAATCCCCACGAGATTCTGGGCCCGCACGTAACAGAGCAGGGGCTGCTTATCCAGGCATTTATTCCTACGGCTGAATCGGTGATCGTCCGGTTTAGGGAAAGCGGAAAGGAATACCCTATGGAGCTTGCGGATGAAGCCGGTTTTTTTGCGGCTCTTATACCACGCAAAACTGCAGCAGCTTATATCCTGTTGGTTACCTACGATAATGGGACATCAGAAGAATGTCTGGATCCCTATTCCTTTCCAGTCTTTTATACGTCGGAAGACATCAAAAAGTTTGAATCCGGAATTCACTACAGCATCTATGAAAAAATGGGGGCGCACCCCATGTCTGCAGGCGGAGCAGAAGGGGTATACTTTTCTGTGTGGGCTCCCTGTGCCATGCGAGTCAGTGTGGTTGGAGACTTTAACCTGTGGGATGGCAGGCGTCATCAGATGAGGAGGCTGGGGGATTCCGGCATTTTTGATTTGTTTATTCCCGGCTTAAAGACAGGAGCGATATATAAGTATGAGATAAAGCATAAAAACGGGACACCCCAGCTTAAAAGCGATCCCTACGCCAATTACTGTGAGCTGCGTCCCGCCAATGCTTCCGTGATCTGGGATATTAACCAGTATTCCTGGGGGGATCAGGAATGGATGAAAAAGCGGGCAGGGTCTGATTCCAAACAAAGTCCCATGTCCATTTATGAGGTGCACTTAGGCTCATGGTTCCGGAAGGAAGCGGAGCTAGATGAAAACGGAGCTGCCATTGTTGGTTCTGAATTCTATCATTATCGTGAAATTGCAGAAAAGCTGGCGGAATATGTAAAGGATATGGGTTACACCCATGTGGAACTTCTTCCCATTATGGAACATCCTCTGGATGCCTCCTGGGGATATCAGGTGACCGGGTATTATGCGCCCACCAGCCGTTACGGAACGCCGGATGATTTTATGTATTTCATGGATTACATGCATAAGCAGGGCATCGGTGTGATTATAGACTGGGTTCCGGCTCATTTTCCCAGGGACAGCTTTGGGCTTGCCAGCTTTGACGGAACCTGTGTTTATGAGCATAAGGACCCTAGACAAGGGGCACATCCCCATTGGGGAACTTTGATTTATAATTACGGAAGGCCAGGTGTCAGCAACTTCCTTATCGCCAATGCTCTTTTCTGGGCGGACAAGTACCATGCGGATGGAATCCGTATGGATGCGGTAGCTTCCATGCTATACTTAGATTATGGCAAAAATCCGGGGGAATGGATTCCCAATATTTACGGCGGCCATGAAAACCTGGAAGCTGTCGAGTTCCTGAAGCATTTAAATTCCATATTCAAGGGGCGAAAAGATGGGGCGGTTATGATTGCGGAGGAATCCACGGCATGGCCCCGGATCACGGCTGATGTAAAGAGTGAAGGCCTGGGCTTTGATTATAAATGGAACATGGGCTGGATGAATGATTTCACCGGATATATGCAATATGATCCTTATTTCAGAAAGCACCATTATGGAGAGATGACCTCCAGCATGCTTTATGCTTACAGTGAAGATTTTATCCTTGTATTCTCCCACGATGAGGTAGTTCATGGAAAAGGTTCCATGTTGGGAAAGATGCCGGGAGAAACCCTGGAGGAAAAGGCGGCGAATCTAAAAGCTGCTTACGGTTTTATGATGGGACATCCCGGTAAAAAGCTTTTGTTCATGGGTCAGGATTTTGCTCAGGTAAGTGAATGGAATGAAAACAAAAGTCTAGACTGGGAGATTCTAAAATATCCCCTTCATAGGCAGACGCAGGATTACGTAAAGGCTTTGAACCGTCTTTATAAGAGCCAGCCGGCCTTATACCAGCTAGATTATGATCCGGACGGCTTTGAGTGGGTGGAATGCACGGATTCAAAAGACAGCATTATATGCTTTTTAAGAAAGACTAAGAAAAAGGAGGAGACTCTTCTCTTTCTGTGTAATTTTGATACAATGCATCACGAGAAATACCCGGTAGGGGTTCCCTTTGAGGGAAAATATAAGGAAATATTAAACAGTGATGACAAGGCCTTTGGAGGACAGGGCCGGGTAAATCCACGGGCAAAAACCTCTAAGAAAAAGGAGGCGGATGAAAGGCCGGATTCTATGGAAATAACCGTTGCTCCCTTAAGCATCATGGTATTTACCTGTACCCCTGAAAAGAAGCCGGCTTTGGCAGGGAAGAAGACCAGGAAGCCCGCATATACTGAAAAGGCAAAGGCTAAAAGAAAATAACTTAATTCATTCGTACATAAAAAAGGATCAGGAGGTAATGAAATGATATTCTATATGGTTTCCAGTGTACTTCCGGGAGAGTCCCTGGCGGATTTACAGCAGGAGGTACAGGAAAACTTAAACCAGTTAAGGCCCAATGTCGTGTTGGAAACCTTAAAGAGCTGGGCTCCGGAGTTTATAGCATTCGGGATAAAGCTTCTCATTGCGCTGGTGATTTTTTTCGTTGGCTCCAGGATTATTAAGTTACTCAATCATATGCTGAACCGCTCTTTTAAGAGAGTGGATATGGAGGTCAGCTTAAGAAAGTTCCTCTTATCCGTTTTAAACGCCACCATGTACTGTCTGCTGGCTTTTATCGTAGCAGGGCAGATAGGAGTGAATTCGGCTTCAATCGTGGCTCTGCTGGGGTCTGCAAGTATTGCCGTAGGTCTGGCAGTTCAGGGAAGCCTGGCTAATTTTGCAGGCGGAGTGCTGATCCTTCTTATGAAGCCGTTTCGTGTAGGGGACTATATCGTATCAAGGGATGGGGAAGGCACGGTCCGTACCATTGGACTGGTGTACACGGTTTTAAATACCGGCGATAATAAGCAGGTGGTCATTCCAAACGGGACCCTGTCCAATTCTCCCCTTACCAATGTGACCGCAATGGATAAGAGGCGGCTGGATGTCCTGGTGGGGATCGGATATCAATCGGATTTAAAGAAAGCCAAGGAAGTTTTGGATCGCATTTTTCGTAGTCAGAAGGGAATCTTAAAAGAGGAGCCCATAGATATTTTCGTCAGCGACTTAACGGAAAATGCCGTTACCATCGGAGGCCGGGGCTGGACCTCCTTAGATGATTACTGGCCGGCCAGGTGGGAGATCCTTGAAAAGGTAAAGCTTGAATTTGAAGCGGCAGGAATCGAGATTCCCTATAGCCGGATGGAGGTGCAGTTAGAGGAGCGCCATCCCTGATAAAAAAGTGAATCTTTAAAAATAATCTTTGAAAATTGTAACGTGCACCGTATGTCAGATATAATTATGGCTGACATACGGTGCACGTTCTTTAGGCGGTTCCGAAAGAACGGGACGCCTTTTCTTTTTTTATTTTACCCGGTAGGTCACGGTTACCTGGGCTTCCACACCGATCTGCCCTGGTTCCACAACCACGGATTTGACTCCGGCTGCGGCATCTTCTTTTGCTACAGAAGCGGAGTAGCGGATATTCGGGTAGGTATTCATCTCTTCGATGTGAGCGATTCCATCCAGGGTGACTCCGCTGGCGGCAGCAATTGCCTCTGCTTTGACTTTGGCTGCTTCAACAGCCTTTTTAAGGGCCTCCCTGTAGTTATCATCGTATTTGCTGGAAAGATAATTTACGCTGTCAATGCAGTTAATGCCAGCTTCTACGCTGGAAGAAAGCATGGTGCCCACCTGGTCAAGGGGAAGGTCAGAAACGGTGATGCTAGTGCGCATCTGATATCCGGTGATCTGCTGGCCGGAATTATTCCAGTCATACATCGGCTCTAGACCGTAGCTGGAGGTCTGGATGGATTTTTCATCAATGCCGGATTTCTTTAAAAATTCAATGACATTGCTTGTATCCCCGCTGTTTTTCTCCTGGCAGGTTTTGGGATCCCCGGCCTGAGAGAGCACTGCAAAATTGACCTGTGCCATATCGGGAACCACTTTTACTCCCTCTGTGCTGCTAACCTGTATGGTATTGGTATCCTTGTTGCTAATGGTAGTAACATTGGCTCCCGGTACGGAAGCGGTCCCAGTCTGGGCACATGCAGTCATGCTCAGCACGGCTGCGGCAATAAGAGCGGCAGCCAGCGGCTTATTCATTTTTCTCATAATTATTTCCTCCTTTTCATATTTTATATTCTACAGGAAAAATTTAGGAATTAGTATTTCTTTTCCCTTAACATTTAAGTCAAATTTCATAGATTTTAATTACGAAAATCTGACTATGGAAAAAAGTGGGTATTAGGGATAAAAAACAATGGAAGAAAGCAATTTGTGTGGCGTAAATTGTGGAATGTGCCTATAAAAAGAAATAAAAATGCAATGGTTTAACGAAAAAAGAAATTTTGGCTAAATCTATTGCATTTTTTTGTGCAATGTGTTATCTTATAGCCATAAGGTTATTGGAAACGTTACCGATATCGTTACCAAAGGGTTGGTATCCAATGATCAGGAAAGATAAAGCCTGGGAACAAGCAGGTGAAACAAGTTTCTGTGTGGAAGGCATGCAGGAAAATATTGGGGGTTGAGTGGACGGATCCATCAACCGGAAGGTGCAAATGCACGGAAGGAGGATATTATGAAACTTAAAAAACTGGCAGTACTAACTTTGGCTGCAGCAATGGCGGCCGGAACACTTGCAGGCTGTGCTTCCAACAAGAAGACGGAGACATCAGGGGCGGAGCAGAAAACTCAGGCAGCGGAAACCACTGCGGCAAAGTCTGATGATACGGCAGAGGCCAAAGGACAGATTTATTATCTGAACTTTAAGCCGGAAGTTGCAGACACATGGGTGGAACTTGCGGGCAAGTATACAGAGGAAACCGGTGTGCCCATGAAGGTACAGACAGCGGCAGCAGGTACTTATGAGCAAACCTTAAAATCTGAGGTGGCTAAAAAGGAACCGCCTACACTGTTTCAGATCAACGGACCGATCGGTTATAAGTCCTGGGCAAAATATTGCAAGGATTTAAAGGATTCCACAATATACGGACATCTGGTTGATAAAGATATGGCTGTAAAAGATGGAGATGGAGTTTACGGCATTCCTTACGTAGTGGAAGGCTACGGAATTATTTATAATGATGCCATTATGAAGAAGTATTTTGCTCTTGACGGCGCAAAGGCAAAATCCATGGAAGAGATCAATTCCTTTGATTCCCTGAAAGCAGTTGTAGAAGATATGCAGGCAAGAAAGGCAGACCTTGGAATCGAAGGCGTGTTTGCTTCCACTTCTTTTGCTCCCGGCGAAGACTGGAGATGGCAGACCCATCTTGCAAACCTTCCGGTTTATTATGAATATAAGGATGACAGCGTATCCGATAAGGATGCCCTTGACTTTAAGTATGCAGACAACTACAAAAACATTTTTGATTTATACATTCAAAACTCCTGTACAGATCCAAAGATGGTAGGCGCAAAGACCGTTGAGGATTCCATGGCAGAATTTGCTCTTGGCAAGGTTGCCATGGTCCAGAACGGAAACTGGGGCTGGGGACAGGTGTCCGGCGTTGACGGAAACACAGTTAAGGAAGAAGATGTGAAATTCCTTCCTATCTACACCGGAGTTAACGGTGAGGAAAAACAGGGACTCTGCATTGGAACAGAAAATTTCTTCTCCATCAACAGCCAGGCAAAGGAAGAGGATCAGCAGGCATCTCTTGACTTCCTGGAGTGGCTCTTCACTTCTGATACAGGTAAAGATTATGTAACCAACAAGCTGGGCTTTATCGCTCCTTTTGATACCTTTGCAGCAGATGAAAAACCAACCGATCCTCTGGCCAAAGAGATCGACCGCTATATGAACAACAAAGACTTATATTCTGTGTCCTGGAACTTTACCTCCTTCCCAAGCCAGACCTTTAAAGATAACTTCGGAGCATCCCTGCTTGAATACGCTCAGGGCGGCAAAGACTGGAAGGCAGTAGTCGATGACATGAAGGCCGATTGGGCAAACGAAAAAGCTATGACAAAATAAGAATAGAAAGAAGTTTTAAGGGAAATGGGTGAGCGCGGGGGAGATGCCTCACCCATTTTCATACAAGAAATTCGATCAGCCTCAGCTCATCGAGGAGTTTTATAGAATACCCTGCGGGTATACCTATGAGCCCGATGCCCGATGATGCGGGGCACGCTGTAAAGCGTGGCGGGCCCTGTCCCAAAAGTATGGACAGTAAAAAAGAAAGGAGAACTGCTATGCAAAAGTCAATGAAACGGTACTTTCCAATATTTGTTCTACCCACACTGGCTGCATTTACCGTTGCATTCCTGTACCCGTTTATCATAGGTATTTATTTATCCTTTACGGAATTCACTACGGTAAAGGATGCCTCCTGGGTGGGGATTTCAAATTATAAAAAGATATTTATGGACCGGAATTTTATCAATGCACTGGTATTTACCGTGAAGTTTACCATTGTGTCGGTAGTGAGCATCAATACCCTGGGGTTTTTACTGGCCTATGTCCTCACAAGAGGGATAAAGGGGACCAACCTGTTCCGGACCGTATTTTTCATGCCAAACTTAATTGGAGGCATTGTGTTAGGTTATGTCTGGCAGCTTCTGTTAAACGGTATTCTTGCAAGATTTGGGGTTACCCTCTCTTTTAACGCCAAGTATGGCTTTTGGGGTCTGGTGATCCTAATGAACTGGCAGCTGATCGGGTATATGATGATTATTTACATTGCCGGGCTTCAAAATGTTCCGGGAGAACTGATTGAGGCGGCAAGGATCGACGGAGCTACCGGATTCCAGATCTTAAAGCGAATCATGATCCCTATGGTGATGCCGTCCTTTACCATCTGTCTGTTTCTGACCCTGACAAATTCCTTTAAGCTGTTTGACCAGAACCTTGCGCTGACTGCAGGCGGACCGGGAAGGCAGACCAGCATGCTGGCCCTTGATATTTACAATACCTTTTACGGCAGAGTAGGCTGGGAAGGGGTGGGGCAGGCAAAGGCCACGGTGTTCTTTCTTATGGTTGCGGTCATATCCCTGACCCAGCTTTCATTAACACGTCGTAAGGAGGTGGAGAACTGATGAGCAGAAAGAGAAGAAATATGGAAGCTCAGCAAATGGAAGTGGGAAAAACCACGGGAGCGTTTTTAACGGCTGTATTAGCCGTCCTTTCCCTGACATTTTTGTTCCCGATTGTCCTGGTTTTCATGAACTCCTTTAAGAGCAAGCTGTTTATCAGCGATGCGCCGTTTCAGCTTCCTAAGGCAGGAACTTATGTAGGGCTTACCAATTATGTGGAAGGCATCCGGAAAACAGGGCTGTTCCCGGCTTTTGGCAGATCCTTGTTTATTACGGTAGCTTCTGTGGCAGCGATTATCCTGTTCACCTCCATGACAGCCTGGTTTTTAACCAGAGTGAAGTCCGTATTTACAAACGTTTTATATTACGTCTTTGTATTTGCCATGATCGTGCCCTTCCAGATGGTCATGTTCACCATGTCAAAGACTGCAAATGACTTGTATTTAAACTCCATGTACGGCCTTGTGCTTCTTTACCTGGGCTTTGGCG
Source organism: [Clostridium] celerecrescens 18A (assembly GCF_002797975.1). NCBI lineage: Bacteria > Bacillati > Bacillota > Clostridia > Lachnospirales > Lachnospiraceae > Lacrimispora > Lacrimispora celerecrescens. Next base: position 4,849,653 of record NZ_PGET01000001.1, read on the forward strand.
CCGGGCAGGCAGTATTTTTATTCTGCGGTTTTGTTAAGGCCATTCCCCTTGAAATCGAAGAGGCGGCTATGATCGACGGCTGTTCCCCCATTCAGACTTATTTTCATGTGGTATTCCCCATGTTAAGGCCTACGGCAGTGACCGTTGCCATCTTAAATGCCATGTGGATTTGGAACGATTATTTACTTCCTAGCTTGATTCTTCCTCAGGAAAAAGGTACAATACCTATGGTTATTCAGAACCTAAAAGGAGGATATGGTTCCATTGATATGGGAGCCATGATGGCAATGCTGGTTCTGGCGATTTTTCCTATCATTGTATTTTATTTAAGTTGTCAGAAATATATCATAAAGGGCGTAGCTGCAGGTGCGGTAAAAGGCTAGGAAGTCTGCGATTGGCTCATTGCTAGCAGTATTAACAGAAAAAGGAGACTGATTATGCGGGAATGTGGTATGTTGCTCCCAGTTGCAAGCCTTCCGTCAAAATACGGGATCGGGGCATTTTCAAAAGAGGCATATGAATTTATAGATTTATTAAAAAAAGCAGGTCAGCAGTATTGGCAGATACTCCCGCTGGGGCCTACCGGTTATGGGGACTCTCCTTACCAGTCATTCTCCGCATTTGCGGGAAATCCGTATTTTATTGATTTAGATGAGCTGGCTGCAGAGGGACTGCTTACCATAGCGGAATGCGAAGCCATGGATTTTGGAGATGATCCGAGAGATATTGACTATGAGAAAATGTATTATAACCGTTTTCCCTTGTTGAGGAAGGCTTATGGACGGTGGAAAGAGCAGGGACATACATCCGATGAACCCGGGAGACATCTTGGAGAGGAAACGGCCGGATACTGCTTTTACATGGCGGTTAAGGATCATTTTAAAGGAAAGAGCTGGATCTGTTGGGAAGAAGATATCCGTCTTAGAAAAGAAGAGGCAGTTTCCAGGTATGAAAAGGAATTATCAGATGAGATTGGATTTTATGGCTTCCTTCAGATGAAATTTGAAGAACAGTGGAGCCGGTTAAAGTCTTATGCAGGAGAACAGGGCATCAGGATCATCGGCGATATCCCCATCTATGTGGCATTTGACAGTGCAGATTCCTGGTTTCATCCGGAACTGTTCCAGTTCGATGAAGCCTGTGAGCCTGTTGCTGTAGCTGGCTGCCCGCCGGACGGATTTTCCGCCACCGGACAGTTATGGGGAAATCCCCTTTACCGTTGGGACTACCATGGAAAAACAGGTTACGAATGGTGGATGAAGCGAATGGAATACAGCTTCCGCCTTTACGATGTGGTGAGGGTGGACCATTTCCGCGGCTTTGATGAGTATTATTCCATTCCGGCAGGAAGCGGGAATGCTGTTCGCGGAACCTGGGAAAAAGGGCCTGGAATCGATATTTTTAATAAGATGAGGGAACGGTTTGGGACACTGGATATCATTGCGGAAGACCTTGGCTTTTTGACTCCATCGGTTTTAAAGCTGGTAAAGGATACGGGATTCCCAGGTATGAAGGTTCTGGAGTTTGCGTTTGATTCCAGAGAAGAAAGCGATTATCTGCCTCATAACTATACACAGAACTGCGTGGTATATACGGGAACCCATGATAATAATACCATCAGGGGTTGGTATGAAGAATTGTCCAAGGAGGACCGCCAGCTTTCCATTGACTATATGAATAACGGAAAAACGCCGGGAGAAGAGATTCACTGGGATTTTATCCGTCTGGCCCTTGCAAGTGTAGCCAAGCTGGCGGTGGTACCGGTGCAGGATTATCTGGGCCTAAGCGGGGAGGCCAGGATCAATGTACCTTCCACCCTGGGGAAAAACTGGAGATGGCGTATGGTTTCCGGGGAAATAACAGAAGAGATTGTGGAAAAATGCAGAAAAATTGCCAGGCTATACGGCAGGGCGTGAGGAAAGGAGATGAGTATTTCTGATGGACTCCATTAATATAAAGGATATAGCCAGATTGTGCGGGGTGGGTGTGAGTACCGTATCCCGGGCCATTAATAACCATCCGGATATCAATCCAGAGACTAAGAACATGATCATGCAGGTGATTAAGGAAAACAACTATATTCCCAATAACAGCGCGCGGAACTTAAAACGTACCGATTCCAGGGCAATCGCGGTGCTGATCAAAGGGATCGGCAATCCCTTTTTCAGCAAGATGATCCGTATCTTCGAGGAGGAGATCCAGAAAAAGAAATACTCATTCATCCTGCAGCGGGTCGATGAGCAGGAGGATGAGGTAGATGTGGCTCTGGAACTGATCAAGGAAAAGAAGCCAAGGGGAATCGTGTTTCTTGGGGGATATTTTTCCCACAGCAGGGAAGAGCTGGAACAGCTGACCGTTCCTTATGTGTTAAGTACCATCGGAATGACAGAGTACTTGGGTGAATCTCCTGACTTTTCCTGCGTATCCGTAGATGACTACGCAGAAAGCTACAAAATGACGGACTATTTATGTAAACTTGGACATGAAAAAGTCCTTATTCTGACCGCTCCTTCTGATGATGAGAGCATCGGCCGCCTCCGTCTGGAAGGATACAAAAAGGCTCTTTTGGATAACGGCATCACCCCTTCCCCATCTCTGATCATATTTTCAGAGGAATGCGAGGAATGCTATACCATGGAAAACGGGTACCGGATGATGAACCGCGTTCTAAATGAAAAACCGGAATTTACGGCTGTTTATGCGATCTCAGACAGCATTGCCATCGGTGCCTGCAAAGCCATCTTTGAGCATGGCATGCGGATACCGGAAGATTATTGTATGGCCGGTTATGACGGTCTTGATATTGCCCGCTACTATAACCCGTCCATCACCACCATCCGCCAGCCGGTGGAAGAGATGGCAAAGGCTACCATCAAAATCTTATTTGATGTGATCAAGAATAAGGCAGAGCATCAGAAAACGGTTTTTAAGGCCGAGCTGGTAGAAGGAGAGTCTACAAGAAGAGTAAAATAATTTCCCATGTCAATAAGCAATCCCTCCGGATCAAATGCAAAGTAATGAGTAAATTTGTCAATAGTGCTGCAATTTTACTTATTATTTGATATAATTTTATTATATCTCACATTTGATAAGGAGGGATTTTCCATGCCTGATACCATGTTTTTCAGTCTCCTGTTAAATATTGGCCTCCTGGTGCTCATCGCCACTTTGCTGACCAAAATTCCCATCGTACGCAGTATGCTTTTGTACGATAAAAATTCTGCCGGCTGCACGGTATCCCTGGGAGCCATATTCGGTCTTGTCAGCATTATTTCCACCTATACAGGTGTGCATGAACAGGGAGCCATTGTTAACACCCGTGTGATCGGCGTATTAGCGGCCGGCCTGTTAGGGGGTCCATGGGTCGGTATGGGGGCGGCCCTGATCGGAGGGCTGCACCGTTATTTTTTTGATATCGGCGGCTTTACTGCCGTTTCCTGTGCCTTATCCACCTTGATGGAAGGCCTTGCAGGATGTATTTTCTCCCGCCGTTTCAAAATGGGAAAAATAGACAGCACCGGAATATTCCTGCTCACCGCTATGGTCGAAACGGGACAGATGGCAATTATTCTCCTAATCTCAAGGCCTTTTCCGGCGGCCATACAGCTGGTGAAGGTGATCGCATTTCCAATGATCATCATGAATGCCCTGGGCATGATCATCTTTTTAGGAACCTTTAACATGGTATTTATGGAGGAAGACAGCCAGTTTGCAGAAAAAATGAGACTTGCACTGGGGATTGTGGAGCAGAGCCTGCCCCATCTGCGTAAGGGCTTATACAGCACGAAGGATATGGAGGCTGCTGCGGAAATCATTTATCAATCCACGTCCTGTGCCGCCATATTGATCACGGATACCCGGAAGATCCTGGCTATGAAATCCGATGCAGGGTTATGCGCCTTAAAAGGAGATTCTATCCTGGCTCCTATTCTCGCCTCTTTACATGACCGGAATTCTACTATTTTTGATTATGCAGAAAAAGACGATCCTTTTTATCCCATATTAAAAAACCACATGATTGTAGCCGCTCCCCTGATCGAAATGGACCATATCATCGGCAGCCTGACCATGGTAGTTAAAAAGCATTGGCACAGTTCACGATCTGACTTAAGTTTTGCTTCTGAACTGGCCAGGCTTTTCTCCACTCAGCTGGAGCTTTCTTATCTGGAATACCAGAAAAAGCTGCGGCGCAAAGCGGAGTTTAAGGCCTTGCAGTCCCAGGTAAACCCACATTTTTTATACAATGCGCTAAATACAATTTCTTACGTCAGCCGGGAGAACCCGGACAGGGCAAGGGAACTTCTCCGCTCCCTCTCTACCTACTACCGGCAGACTCTGGAAAATGACCAGTATATGCTGAACCTGCATACGGAACTTTATCACATCTCAAGTTATCTGGATCTTGAAAAAGCGAGATTTGAAGAAAGTCTATGCGTAGAAATCAACATTGAGGAAGATTTAAACTGCATGGTTCCCGCCTTTATTCTCCAGCCCCTGGTGGAAAATGCCATCCGTTACGGTGCCGATCAAATGGGAAACCGTCTGGTGTCCATTCAAGCCCATGCAGACGTGGACCGGATCGAAATAGCGGTTTCTGACAATGGTACGGGATTTCCCCAGGAGATTCTTACACGGCTGTATGCAGGACAGAGCTATGGTGGTGTGGGACTGGAAAACGTCCATAAGCGGTTAAAGAGCATCTACGGACAGGAGAACGGACTTCACATTCAAAGCTCGGAAAGTGGCTCCAAGGTCTATTTTCTGATCCCCGCGGCAGTTTCAGAATTCAGGTATATGGAAGAGCTTGCCGCAACCATAAGTCATAAAAACAATGGAATGGAGGTATCATCATGAAAATTGCAGTGATCGATGACGAGCGTCCTGCCCGAAAAGAGCTGATCCATCAGATTTTATCCATTTTGCCGGACAGCCTGATTAAAGAGGCCGGCAGCGGAGCAGCCGCTCTGGAACTTCTTGAAGACCAGTCTTTTGATCTTCTGTTTTTGGACATTAACTTAAATGATATGGAAGGAACTACGCTGGCATCGGCGGTTAAGCGCATGCTGCCGGAGGCGCAGATTGTTTTTGCCACGGCCTACTCCCAATATGCGGTGAAGGCATTTGAACTGGGGGTAAGTAATTATATCCTGAAACCCTTTGATCCGGAAAGAGTACGGCTGGTTCTTGAAAAATGCAGCCGGGATCTGGCCAGGTTGCAAAAAGAAAAGATACCGGCGGAAGACAGGTTCCCGTCATTTCCAGCCAACCGGATGCCTATCTGCGTGAACCGTACCATCACATTGCTGGACATCAGCCAGATCGTTTATATTGAAACCTGCCTAAGAAGTTGTATCATACATACTGTTTCAAAGGATTACACGGAAAACCAGCTGCTGGGAGAATACGAAAAACGCCTGGTGCCTTACAGCTTCTGCCGCATCCATAAGAGCTATCTGGTCAATTTAAACTACATCGCAGAAATGTTTCCCTGGGCCGGCAACAGTATGGCGGTCAAGATGCAGGGATTTGAACAAAATATCCTTCCTGTAGGCAGGGAAAAAGTCAAACATTTAAGACAGCTCATCGGAATTTAAAAAACTTCTCTCCGGTTTATGACAGTCATTCTGCCTTTTGTGCATTTAGCACTTACGTTCATACAAATATCATTTATTTTTGTACATATTATTGTATAATCGGTGATAGGAATGGTTTTCATAATATTTTACAGGAGGTATGAATATGATAAGTTTCTTTGCATGTCTGGCACTGCTGATCATCGGATTCTTAACCTACAGCAAGGTGGCTGAAAAGGTTTTCGGCCCGGATGATAGAAAGACCCCTGCTCTGACGATGACAGACGGAAGTGATTATGTACCAATGGGAACGCTCAGGATTTTTCTGATCCAGCTTTTAAACATTGCAGGTCTGGGGCCAATTTTCGGTGCTCTGGCCGGAGCCTGCTGGGGTCCCAGCGTATTCCTGTGGATCACCCTTGGTACCCTTTTAGGAGGTGGCATCCATGATTATATGGTGGGCATGATGTCCATGCGACATAAAGGAGCCAGTGTTTCTGAGCTTACGGGTACATACTTAGGGAATACCATGAAGCAGGTCATGCGGGTGTTTTCCGTGATCCTTCTGGTTCTGGTCGGGGTTGCCTTTTCAACCGGTCCCGCAAATCTCTTAGCCATGCTGACACCGGATATACTTGATTCCCGCTTTTGGCTTGCTGTAGTATTGATTTACTATTTTATTGCGACATTTGTCCCTATCGATAAGGTAATCGGAAAGATCTACCCGTTTTTCGGCATTTGTTTGATTGTTATGGCGCTGGGGGTAGGAGGGGCCATTCTCTTAAAAGGTTACTATATTCCTGAAATCACCTTGTCAAACCTTCATCCATCAGAAACTCCCATCTGGCCGACCATGTTCATATCTGTTGCATGCGGTGCTATTTCCGGCTTTCATGCAACCCAGTCTCCACTTATGGCACGCTGCCTTACCAATGAAAAGGATGGCCGTAAGGTATTTTACGGTGCAATGGTGGCAGAAGGTGTGATCGCTCTGATCTGGGCGGCTGCAGGTGTTGCATTTTACGACGGTACCGGTGGTCTTTTAACCGCACTGGGCAACGGACAATCCAGCGTGGTCTATGAAATCTGCTTTAAACTTTTAGGGCCCGTGGGTGCGGTCATCGCTATGATCGGAGTCATTGCCTGCCCCATTTCTTCAGCAGATACCGCTTATAGAAGTGCCAGGCTGACGTTGGCCGACTGGTTCCAAATGGACCAAAAGCCTGTTAAAAACCGGCTGATTCTTACCATTCCTCTTCTGGCAGTCGGCTCCGTTCTGACTCAGTTTGATGTACAGATTGTATGGAGGTACTTCTCCTGGAGCAACCAGACCCTGGCCATGATTGCGCTCTGGTCCGCAAGTGTATATTTATTCCAGAGGAAACGTTTTTACTGGATCACAGTAATTCCGGCAACTTTTATGTCCGCAGTATCCTTTACTTACATTCTGATCGCGAAGGAAGGGTTCCAGCTTTCCACCGGCATTGCTTATCCGGCTGGTATCCTGTTTGCCGCCGTATGCTTTGGAGTATTCGTTTATACTTGTATTCTTGGCAAAGGCAAAGATACTTCCAATGTCTCAGAAGAGGAAAAGGCTACAGCATAATCTTTTAAAGGGTTAGAGTAAAAGTGTAAAAGGTACCCTGTCAGTAAACACTGAAAAAGAGGCTGTGTCATAAGGATAAAGGTACTTAAGTGAAGAGCTTATTCACTTTGTATTGTAATACGATTCTATGAATTCAGAAATTCCATGCGAGCTTATTTGAGAGTAGAAAAATTTCCATCTTGAATAAGCTCTCTTTTAGTTCTGTAGAAAGACTCCATTATAGCCTCCTTTTTTGTGTCCTTGTAAAAGGGGACTGTTTAACCGTTCTTTCGTTGATTTAAAAATATTAAATGTTATCATAAAATTATTAAATTATACATACATGTGTTTATATGGTACATTAAAGTTACTTAGAAATCCGTACATATTGGTATGTATTTTCCGGAAGATCAATGATATTGCAGAGAGGACTTAGCGAGGGAAGCATTACAAAAACCTAATATCTGTGATTGTTCCCAAAATAGGCCATTTAAAGGGCATTTCTGCTGCGGTGGCAGCGGGTATCGTGGCAGGGAAGCCAGGAAAGAGCTGGAGGTTATTGGGGCGGTAACGAAGGAACAGATCATTCAGATGAAAGAATTTATGTAAGAAACGGAGGTCAGGACAGAACACAATAAAAGCGGATTTTCTTTTGGAATCCAATTACCATACCAATATCGTTCTCATTGAGAAAGACGGAAACATGGCGGCGGCATCGCTTCCAAAGGTGTGGAGACCACACTTAAAAATGTTGGTAGGTTGGGGAAAGAGGGGATATAGAAACCAACGAAGAAATTATTAAAATCATGATAGGAGAATAGGTATGAAAAAAATAATAAGTAGTTTACCTTTTAAATTACTTCTGGGGGTTATTCTGGGGATCCTGATCGGACAGGTAGCAGGCGAACGTGTCATGAATTTAGTCGTGACAGTGAAATACATATTAAATCAGGTTATTACATTCTGTGTTCCTCTCATTATCATTGGCTTTATCGCTCCTTCGATTACAAGGCTGGGCAATAATGCTTCCAAAATGCTGGGCGTAGCAGTTACTGTTGCATATATATCTTCCATTGGAGCGGCACTTTTCGCCATGACGGCCGGCTACGTCATGATTCCTTATCTGTCCATTGCTACCGATGTAAACGGACTTAAGGATCTTCCTGGAATCGTGTTCCAGCTGGATATCCCGCAGATCATGCCGGTAATGAGCGCACTGGTATTTTCCCTACTCCTGGGTCTGGCCGCTACCTGGACAAAGGCAAAGGTAATTACCGAAGCATTGGAAGAATTCCAGGAAATCGTGCTTTCCATCGTAACAAAAGTTGTTATCCCTATGCTGCCTGTATTCATCGCATTTACCTTTTGTGCCCTCTCCTACGAGGGAACCATTACCAGGCAGCTTCCGGTATTCTTTCAGGTTGTTCTTATCGTGATGATAGGACATTTTATCTGGCTGGCACTGCTTTATGCAGTCGGCGGCATTTATTCCGGGAAGAATCCGATGGATGTCATCAGAAATTACGGACCTGCTTATATTACCGCAGTAGGTACTATGTCATCAGCTGCTACCCTGGCTGTAGCACTCCGCTGTGCGAAAAAGTCACAGCCTACTTTACGTGATGATATGGTGGATTTCGGCATTCCGCTGTTTGCCAACATTCATCTGTGCGGCTCCGTTTTAACAGAGGTATTCTTTGTAATGACTGTCTCAAAAATACTATACGGAGCCTTTCCGTCCTACGGAACCATGTTGTTGTTCTGCGTTTTATTAGGTGTATTTGCTATTGGCGCCCCCGGCGTTCCAGGAGGAACAGTAATGGCATCTCTTGGTCTTATAACAGGAGTTTTGGGCTTCAATGAAACAGGAACGGCCCTTATGCTGACCATTTTCGCATTGCAGGACAGCTTCGGCACAGCTTGCAATGTAACCGGTGACGGTGCATTGACCATGATTCTGACCGGATTCGCTGAAAAGCATGGAATAAAAAGAGAAAAAATCGAATCAGGAATTTCATAAAAACAAACTATAAAATAACACCCCCTGCAACCGTTTCCTGGCTGCAGGGGGTGTTTGTTACAGCATTTAAGAAGGCTCATTTTTATAGCACCAGAACCAATCAACACAATTTAGATCCGATGTTTCAGGTTCATTGAGCCGCTCCAACGATTGATTATAAGTACCAGGCGGAGGAACCATGACAGAATTGCCAGGCATCCAGTTTGCAGGAGTTACTACGCCGTATTTGTCTGTCGTCTGAAGAGCGGTTAACAGGCGCAGTATTTCAGAAATGTTTCTGCCGTTTGTCAGAGGATAAACAAGGATCGCACGAATAATCTGATTTGGATCAATGAAAAAAACATTTCGAACGGTTTCCTGCTTATTGACATCCGGGGCAATCATGCCATAAAGGTTTGCAACCTCAGCCATGCGGTCTGCAATGACTGGAAAAGGAATTTGAACGCCCGTTAATAAACGGATTTGATTTACCCATGCCAGATGGGAGGGGTTACTGTCAATGCTCAAACCGATCAGTTTTGTATTTAATGCTTCAAACTGATCGTTCGCCTGTGCAAAAGCGATAAATTCGGTCGTGCATACAGGCGTAAAGTCGCCTGGGTGAGAAAATAAAATAACCCATTGTCCTTTGAAATCGGACAGCTTCAGCGGTCCAAATGTTGTCATAGCAGTAAAATCAGGGGCTTTCATGCCAATGTTAACGTTCATAACTGATCCTTGAAATTGACTCATGTTATTATATGACAATATCAATGAGGTGTTTCATAATTATTATCACTTATACCCAAGTGAGGGAAATATGGTATTCCATTTTTCCTTCCACATAAGGGATTTCCGTTCCTTCCACAGGTTCCCCATCCACCAGCATGGAACGAGTCCCATGATCCCTCTGTTTGGTATGGTCCACATGGATATAATAATCCGCTCCCCGGAATTTCCGGACGGCGGAAAATTTCCCGATGGAATCCGGCAGGCATGGGTCTACGATTAACCCGTTAAAACCAGGACGGATCCCTAAGATATACTGGGAAATGCATGCAAATGACCATGCAGCCGTTCCCGTCAGCCAGCTGTTCTTGGCTTCTCCGAAATGAGCCGCATCCTTACCTGCAATCATCTGTGCATAAACATAAGGTTCTGCTTTATAGGTTTCACTATTGTCCTCCATATAGGCGGGAGAAGTGCGCCGATAGACCTCAAATGCCCGGTTCCCCCTTCCGATCATGGTTTCTGCAATGGAGATCCAGGGATTATTGTGACAGAAAATGCCTGCGTTTTCCTTGTAGCCAGGAGGATAAGAGGAGATCTCTCCAAGACTTTCCTGGTAACCGGTGTATGCCGGCTGCAGCAGAACGATTCCACAGGCCGTATCCAGTTTCTCTTTTACACTGTCCAAAGCTTTTTTTGCATGGCCTTCAGTAATACCGATACCACCCATGACACAAAAACCCTGTGGTTCAATAAAGATCTGTCCTTCCCTGCATTCTCTGGATCCCACCTTATTGCCCAATGCATCATAGGCGCGCAAAAACCAACTGCCATCCCAGCCATATTGAATCACGGCATCGTATACTTTCTGTACAGAAATCTCTGCTTCCACTGCTTCGGTTTTTAATCCCATCAAACGGCAAACTTCAGCATACTCTTTTCCGTATTTTACAAACATCCCTGCAATCATCAGGGATTCTGCTACAGGTCCTTCCGAGGGACCGGTGGTTTGAAAGGACTCTCCGGGCTCTGTAGAAAAGCAGTTTAAATTCAGACAGTCATTCCAGTCAGCCCGCCCAATAAGAGGCAGACCATGAGGGCCCAGGTGGGTTCTGGTAAATTGGAAGGAACGTCTCAAATGCTCCATAAGCGGCTGGCTTTTCTCCAGGTCATTATCAAAGGGTACGGATTCCTCTAAAATACTTAAGTCCCCGGTTTCCCTGATATAAGCTGATACACCGGCAATGAGCCACAAAGGATCGTCGTTGAATCCGCTTCCGATGTCCATATTTCCCTTTTTTGTAAGAGGCTGGTACTGGTGATAGGCGCTTCCATCCTCAAACTGGGTGGAAGCAATGTCGATGATTCGTTCTCTGGCCCTTTCCGGGATCATATGTACGAACCCAAGCAGATCCTGGCAGGAATCCCGAAAGCCCATGCCGCGGCCGGTGCCTGATTCGTAATAGGAGGCGGAGCGGGACATATTAAAGGTCACCATGCACTGATACTGGTTCCAGATATTTACCATACGGGCTGTTTTCTCATCGGCCATGGTGACGGTATAGTTGGAAAGCAGCTCTTCCCAGTAATGCTTTAATGCGGCGAGGGCATCATCAACCTGTTGGTCTGTCTGATATTTTGACAGAACAGCCATGGCCGGCTCTTTATTGATGACATTGGGAGCAGTCCATTTTTGTTCCTTTGGATTCTCTGCATAGCCCAGCACAAAGATGAAACTGGTCTCTTCCCCAGGCTCTAAATGGAGCGTAAAGCGGTGGGAGCCGATGGGAGACCAGCCGCTTGCCATGGAATTCCCTGAGTTGTTACTTTTTACCATAAGCGGCATCTGGCTGGAGCCGTATACACCGACAAATGTATTTCTGTCTGTGTCAAAGCCCTGAATATCAGAATTGACAGCATAATAAGCGTAATGGTTGCGCCGCTCTCTGTACTCTGTCTTATGGTAAATGACGGAGCCTTCTACTTCTACTTCTCCGGTGCTTAAATTCCGCTGAAAATTGGTCATGTCATCCACGGCATTCCATAAACAAAATTCGACATAGGAGAACAGAGTAAAATCTTTTGATTCTCCGCTTTCATTTTTCAGGATAACCTTATGGACTTCACAGGTGTCATGCAAGGGCACAAAGGCTGTAACTGCGGCAGATAAGCCATTTTTTATTCCCTGGTAGCGGGTAACTCCCAGTCCGTGCCGGCATTCATAAAAATCAAGGGGTGTTTGGGTGGGCTGCCAACCAGGATTCCAGATGGTGCCGTTATCATTGATATAATAGTAATGTCCGTTGCTGTCCAGGGGGACGTTGTTATAGCGGTACCTGGTCAGCCTTAACAGCTTTGCGTCTTTATAGAAGCTGTAGCCGCCCCCGGTGTTGGAAACCAGGGAGAAAAAATCCTGGCTGCCCAGATAATTGATCCACGGAAGGGGAGTATCTGGGGTTGTAATAACATACTCTTTTTCCTGGTCGTCGAAATATCCATATTTCATAATCGAATAACCCCTTTCTGATTAGGTGATAAATTTACTTAATTCGACATTTTACGAAAACGATTAAGATCAGAATTAGGGAGATATAGGGCCATAATAACTCATTAATTTTTAAATTACAATAGGTATTTATAAAAATAAATAGTACCATTCCTATGCTTTGGTAATATTACATAAAATAAATTACAAAAAACTATATAAACTAGATAAAAAAACAAAAATATATTGCTTTTTCCTTTGGAAAGGAGTATATTGAGGTTACGAAAACGATTAAGTAAAAGGAAGAGACATATGATTTCAATGAAGGAACTGGCACAGCACTGTGGAGTATCTGTTGCCACAGTAAGCAAAGCACTTAATGACCAGAATGACATCGGGGAGAGTACAAAAACCAGGATCAAAGAAGCAGCGGTAGAGCTGGGATATTATCCTAACGCAGCTGCAAGGTCTTTAAAGACAAACAGAAGCTACAACATCGGCGTTTTATTTGTTGACGAGGCCAACAGCGGCCTGACTCATGAGTATTTTGCAGCGGTACTGGAAGCCTTTAAGGTCGAAGCGGAGAAACAGGGGTATGATATCACGTTTATCAATAGCCAGATAGGAACGAAGAAAGTCTCCTATTATGATCATTGTAAATACAGAAATGTGGACGGCGTGGTAATCGCCTGCGTAAATTTTGATAACCCGGAGGTGATCGACCTTTTGGGTGGAGATATTCCAGTAGTTACCATTGACCATATCCACGAAAACTGTTCCTCGGTTTTGTCCGATAACATTAAGGGAATCCAGTCCCTGATGCAATATATTTATGAAAATGGTCACAGAAAGATCGCATACATCCACGGGCAGATAAATACAGCCGTTACAAAGGCAAGACTTACAAGCTTTTACCGGTTTTTGGAGAGTCACGATCTGTATATTGCGGACAATTATGTATTGGAGGCAGATTATCTGGATGTCAGCCAGGCCATGGCATACACCAGGGAACTGCTGGACAGAAAGGACCCCCCTACCTGTATTTTATACCCGGACGATACGGCATTGATCGGCGGGTTAAATGAAATACGTGCGAGAAACTTAAAGGTTCCGGAGGATATCTCCATTGCCGGATATGATGGCAGCCGGATCTCGCAGCTATTGAATCCCAAACTGACCACCATACACCAGGATACGGCCACCATCGGTATGCAGGCCGCTAAAAAATTAATAAGCTCCATCGAAAAACCCAAGACAACTTTTACAGAACAGATCATTGTGGAAGGAGAGCTGTTAAAAGGGGAATCGGTTGGAAAAGCAACTATATAATGATAGTTCATATCAGAAAAGGAGAGGGTAATATGAGGAAGAAAGTAGTAAGCGGATTGCTGTGTGCAGCAATGGCGGCATCACTGATCGGAGGCTGCAGTTCCAAGAACACTCAGGATACTCAGAGCGGAAGCGGAACTGCTGAGGTCACCAGTAAGGAAGCAACGGAAGCAACGGAAGAAAAGGGGGCTGACAGTACAGAAGGAAAAGTCGTGAATATCTATGTCTGGAATGATGAATTCAAGGCAAGATATGAGGACTATTATGCTTCCAAGCTGCCGGCAGGGTATACGGTGAACTTTATAACAACCCCCAGTGAAAACAATGCGTATCAGAATGCTCTTGATGAAGCTCTGTTAAATCAGGCTGATGCAAAAGCAGATGATAAAGTTGATATGTTTCTGGTAGAGGCAGATTATATTTTGAAATATGTGAATTCCGACAGTACCATTAATTTGAAGGATATCGGCATTACGGATCAGGATATGTCCAAACAATATAACTATACCAAGGAGATCGCCCAGGATGCAAGCGGTGCGCAGAAGGGAATTTCCTGGCAGGGCTGCCCTGGACTCTATATTTACCGCCGTTCCATTGCAAAGGCTGTGCTTGGAACCGACGATCCGGCAGAAGTCCAGAAGGCAATCAATGATTGGGATTCCTTTGACAAGACTGCGGAAAAGATGAAAGAAAAAGGGTATTATATGGTATCCGGTTTTGATGACACCTATCGTACCTTTTCCAATAATGTTTCCGCTCCCTGGGTTGATGGAACTAAGGTTGTCATTGATCCTAACATGGAAAAATGGGTGGAGCAGACAAAAGATTTTACGGATAAGGGATATAACCAGAAGACTATCCTTTGGGCAGCAGAATGGGCGGCTGGCCAGGGACCGGAAGGAAAAGTATTCGGCTACTTCATGCCTGCATGGGGTGTGGACTTCGTTATGGCAGGAAATTCGCTTGAAAAAGCAGAAGCGGATGGAGGAAAACAGGAAGTAGGAAATGGCTGTTATGGTGACTGGGCGGCAACCATTGGCCCGGAGTCCTATAACTGGGGCGGAACCTGGATTTGTGCTGCTAACGGAACCGATAATGCGGAAATTGTAGCGGATATTATGAGAACCATTTGCTGTGATGATGCAACGATGAAAAAGATCGTAGAAGAAAAGAATGACTTTGTCAATAACAAGACAGTTATGGAAGAATTGGCAAAGAGTGATTATAAGTCTCAGTTCCTTGGAGGGCAGAATCCGCTTCAGATGTACTGCGATGCAGCTGAAAAGATTGATATGAGTAAAATCTCTCCTTATGACCAGGGCCTTAATGAAGAATTCCAGACTGCAATGCATGATTACTTTAACGGGGCTGTTGACAAAGATACGGCACTGAAGAATTTTTACACAGCAATTACTGAAAAGTACCCGGAATTAAAGACAGAATAGTTATAAGCTGCAGGGCGGGGGTATCCCGCCCTGTATAAACAGGAGGTTTTGCAATGGTAAAAGAAAAGAAGGCAAAGACCAGAAAAAAAATCAGCTATGCGAAATGGGGATATATTTTTCTGATACCATTTTTTGCCGCTTATTTGATATTCTCCTTTATCCCCCTGGTAAATACTTTTTATAACAGCCTGTTTGAAAATTATCGTTCCGGATTGACGCAGATCGGTCCTAACTTTGTTGGACTGCAAAATTACGTATCAATTTTTCAAAGTGACTTACTTAAGTATCTGGGCAATACCATGATTCTTTGGATCATCGGCTTTATTCCCCAGATTGTGATTTCGTTGATTCTGGCAGTCTGGTTTGCAGATTTCAGGCTGAGGTTAAAAGGTAGCACTTTCTTTAAGACCATTATCTATATGCCAAATGTCATAATGGCGGCTTCTTTTGCCATGCTGTTTTTTGCTCTGTTCTCCGATGACGGTCCTATGAATAACCTGCTTATCAACCTTGGGGTTTTAAACAGCCCGTTCCGTTTCCTGGCTACTGTCTGGGGAACCAGGGGTCTGATCGGGCTCATGAACTTTATGATGTGGTTCGGAAATACAACGATTCTTTTGATGGCTGCGATTCTTGGTGTGGATGCATCTTTATTTGAAGCAGCTTCCATTGATGGAGCAAAATCTCTGCAGATATTCACAAAGATAACCATGCCCACCATTAAGCCTATTTTTATTTATGTCCTGATCACTTCCCTGATCGGCGGCCTGCAGATGTTTGATGTTCCTCAGGTACTGACAAATGCAAAGGGGAGTCCGGACAGAACCAGTACTACCCTTATAATGTTTTTGAATAACCATCTCTACAGTAAAAATTATGGCATGGCAGGTGCCTTATCGGTAATACTCTTTGTCATTACGGCAGCACTCAGTCTGGTAGTATTCTTTGTACTGACCGGTGCAGGGAAAAAGAGAGGAGGAAAGTAATGGGCAAGTTGATGAATATAAAGAAGGCCGTTGCGTATGTGTTTTTGTCACTATTGGCATTTTTATGCCTCTTCTTCTTTTATTGCCTGATCATAAATGCAACCAGGTCTCACCCGGAGATTTCAAAAGGATTTTCCTTTCTTCCGGGTAAGTCCTTTGGTTCTAATTTGTATAACGTACTTCATAATAAGAATCTTCCGGTGGTCTATGGGATCGTCAACAGTCTTCTGATCGCAGGCAGCTCTGCGGCGCTTGCAGTATATGTTTCAGCTTTGACTGCTTACGCCATCCATGCTTATGAATTCAGGCTGCGAAATATAGTTTATCTGTTTATCGTTCTGATTATGATGATTCCCAATCAGGTGACGACACTTGGTTTTTTAAGACTGATCAGCAAAATGGGGCTTATGGACAGTTTTGTTCCCCTAATCCTTCCTTCCATGGCTGCTCCGGTGGTGTTTTATTTCATGGTTTCATATTTTGAGAGTAATCTTCCCCTTGAGATTATCGAATCGGCAAGAATTGACGGATCCCATGAATTCTACACCTTTAATACGATTGTAATTCCCATTGTTAAGCCGGCACTTGCGGTACAGGGTATCTTTGCATTCGTGGCTTCCTGGAATAATTACTTTGTCCCCTCTTTGGTGCTGAAATCCAATGCCAAAAAGACATTGCCGATCCTGATTGCACAGCTTCGGAGTGCCGATTTCCTGAAGTTTGACATGGGGCAGGTTTATATGCTGATTACCATAGCAATTGTACCTGTGGCGATTATTTATTTATGTTTATCTAAATTTATTATCGGCGGTGTGACTGCCGGCAGCGTGAAAGGATAAAGAGATGAATTTCAAAAAGGACTTTATATGGGGGACTGCTACTTCCTCGTATCAGATTGAGGGAGGCGCACAGGAAGACGGCAAAGGTCTTTCCATCTGGGATGTATTTGCCCGGGAGGAGGGGAGGATCTTTGAGGGACATACCGGTGAGCGGGCCTGTGATCATTACCACCGCATGAAAGAGGATATAGCTCTGCTGGGAGAATTGGGAGTAAAAGCATACCGGTTCTCTATTTCCTGGCCCAGGATTTTTCCAAAGGGCTGTGGTTCGTTAAATAAAAAAGGGTTAAAGTTTTATTCCGATTTAGTGGATGAATTGCTGAAATACGGAATCACGCCTTATGTGACCCTTTATCATTGGGATTATCCAAATGAACTGGAAATGCAGGGCGGCTGGCTGAATCCGGCAAGTCCGGAATGGTTTGCCTCTTATACGGAAGCCGTGGTAAAAGCATTGGGAGACCGTGTAAAGCATTTCTTCACATTCAATGAACCTCAGATATTTACATGGCTTGGATATGACAAATGCATCCATGCTCCCGGTATCAGATACCCGGTGGAAAGAATCCTTATCATGTGTCGTCATATTGCGCTGGCTCATGGTAGGGCGGTGCAGGAGATAAGGAAATGGGTACCGGACAGCAGGGTTGGTTATGCGCCTACCTGCGGCAATGCCTATTGGCCTGTTGATGAAACGGCTGAATTGATCATAGCCGCCAGAAGGCTTCAGAATTCTTTTGGGAAAGAAGATTGGATTTACTCTTCTGCATTCTGGAATGAACTGTTTTTAAAAGGAATATTTCATGACAAATGCAAAGATCTGTTTGGTACTCTGCTCCCGGTTATAACGGAAGAAGAACAAACACTCATAAGCCAGCCTCTGGATTTTTGCGGGATGAATCTATATCAGGGAACCTCAGTAAATCTTGACAGCCAGGGAACCCTTTTGCTTGGAAAGCTCCCGGCCGGACATGGAAAGACCGGAATGGGGTGGCCGATCACGCCAAAGGCCATGTACTGGGCGGTCCGCAATTTTTATGAGACCTATCGCCTTCCTGTGATTATTACGGAAAATGGTATGTCTGCTCTTGATGTGGTTTCCCTGGATGGGGGCGTTCATGACCCTGGCCGGATTGATTACCTTAAGCGTTATCTGACAGAGCTGGAGCGGGCAATTGCTGATGGTGCGGATGTCACTGGGTATTTCCTTTGGAGTTTTTTAGATAACTTTGAATGGGAAAAAGGGTATGACGACAGATTCGGAATTGTTTTCGTAGATTATGAAAGCCAGACCAGGATTCCCAAGGACAGTTTTTATTGGTACCGGGATCTAATAAAGGAAACAGTTCTATAATAATACAAACAAAGTGCGGTTCCTGGATTTGGAACCGCACTTTGTTTGTATTATTGTTATTTACTTATCATACGGGACAGCTTAAGATTCTGTCTGATCCACTGCCTGTCCGTCTGGTGTTTCCTCTTCTTCAATGCTTTCGCCCTGGGGGGTAAAGGTTACGTGGAGCTCATTTCCGATATTGTCTTTGGCAGTGATATTTAAATTGTCCTTTTTAAGCTCAAAGGTCACACGTCCTGTACTCCGGTCTATGGACAGAGGTGCAATATCCTGGTTGTCCTCATCACAGCCGAAAATGGAGGAATAATCCACGCCGGACTGACTGTCTTCCAAGCGGAAGGAAAGAACTCCGTTTTCCAATACGTTATCCTTAATGACTGGAGGTGTGTCATCTAAAACATCCACCTGCTCATCGATAACGGTCTTCATTTTATTAAAGCATGTAAGCTTTACTGTAAGAGTTCCGTTGCTTTTAAGGACTGCAGAATAGGTCTTAAGGCCAGTTTTCGTCATCTCAACGGGTGAACCGTTTAAAGACGCCTCCATGCTATTCACGGGAAGCAGGGATTTGATCTTAAGCTCCATGGTTGTGGATTTATAATCGCTGCTTTCACCGATAGTAATCTCGCCCTTTGGTCTGGAAGTCACCAGAAAAAAGATCAGGCCATTAATTACGATGAAAGGAAGCACATAAAACAGAAGGACCGATAGAAAACCGTTTCTCCCTGCATCATTTCTGTTGCCGGAGCGCGTATTTCTGCGGTTTGGTCTGACTTGATTGTTATATTGGTTCATACTGATTCCTTTTCCTCCTGATGGTTTTTACGACTATAAGCATATCAGAAAATGATGGATCTTACAAGATTATCTATTAAATCGTAATAATTTAATTTATTCTTACAAAATGCCGTATTTATGCGTGTTTCAGGAGTATTACTTTCTCATCTGACTGCACCTTTGCTAATGTAGTAATCCTAAAGCTTGTCCACCTGTACATCGTAACAGAACTGGTAAGTAACAAGGGTCAGGCGTCAGGCGGTATTACCTGGATCAGGAAGGTAAGATGGTTACGGAGCTGGCGACGCTCACACCGGATCAGGACGGGGCACTGGAGTTTCCGGGGCTGGCGGTGTAAGATTTCAACAGCATTATTGTTCACATCTTGTCTGGGCGTCCCATATAATAACATATAAAATTAATAAAAGAGGTATCATTATGAGTTGTTTTTGGGGTGGCTGTAACAATAATTGCAGATGCAATTGTAACAATAGATGTAATTGCAATAATAGATGTGAAGAAGTAAAAGATGTATGTGAAGAGGAGCGGAGAGAAGCATATTGTGCAGGCTTTCGGGATGGCTGTAATGATCCATGCTGCCATCATCATCACCATCATCATCATAGCGATTCGGATTGCTAATATAATAAGGTTGGCGGGTATCCGGTTATTTGTACTGATCCCCCAATATTGGATAGTATTATCAAGCAACCTCTTGGGACTGAGTTCTGTATTGTACAGGACTCAGTCCTTTTAAGTTACTTATGCCGAAGAAATTCTCCATCACCGAATTGTCCAGGCAATTTCCTTTTCTGGACATACTCTGCCTGTTCCTTTTTTAAAATTATTCTCCATTCGCTGTATTTGTACTTTCGTAATCAAATCTTCCTGCACTTCATGCTTTAGTTGTTTCGGTGGCCTGGGATTGGAGGAGTAAAAGATGGGTGGCATTGCACATACACACCTTGTCTACCTGTCCCATATAATATTATGTAGTACGATAGGAAAGGAGTCAAATATGAGTAGCAATACTGTTAAATGTAGCTGCAAATGTTCTGAAAAGTACGAGCCCAAACGTGAATGTGAATGCAAACCAAAACGCGAATGTGAATGCAAACCCAAACGCGAATGTGAATGCAAACCCAAACGCGAATGTGAATGCAAACCCAAACGCGAATGTGAATATAAACCTAAATGCGAATGTGAAAAAAAAGAATGCGAATGCGAACGCGATCATGGTAAGGACTTTGAATGGTTCGAAAAAGCATTAAAAGAAGCTTACTGGAGAGGCTTTAAAGACGGTTGCAGAAAATGCAGACGGAAAGAAAATGAATGTGACGAAAGTGAAAAGTACGATGAGTATGAAGAGTATGAAGAGTATGAAGATTACGATGAGTATGAAAAATAGTCACTGATAAAAGCGGGCTTCGTTATTTCGGGCCCGCTTTTAAAAAGTTCTTTGTATGGACATTTAAAACTTCTGGATGTAATACTGATTATTAATAACGAACCACATTTGTGCATCGAATTTCATAACAGTCCAAAAAGATAAGCCTTGGAGATTATATTCTTCCACCAGTTTTGCCCTTGCATCAAAGCTTCTTGCATCTTTAGTCCATACTACATGTAGATTCCCATCAACATCCATATAGTAGAAGTAAGCTGACTGTGCTGCTTCATTAAATTGTATTGGTATACCATTATCCGCTGCAATTTGTACTGCACTGTTATATGATATTACAGTAGCTTCTGTGGCGCCGGGAACATATGGAAGTGTCCAATCGTAACCTAAAGCAGTAACTCCAAGAAAAATTTTTTCAGAGGGAATAATACTAACCATGTAATCTAACAACTCTCTTAAGATATTTACCGGAAAAATCGCGTTTGGATAGCTGTAAGACCTTGCCCAATCATAAGAAGAAAGTATGATTCCATCTACAGATTCAGCTAATTTTGAATAGTCTATTTTTTCAAAACTAATGTTTGGAGTGTTAATATTTGTAGCAGGCGTTATGGTAATTACTACCCTGAAACCTTCTGAATGAAATATAGCAGCGGCCCTTTTCAAAAATTCAGCATAAATATTTAGGTTATCATAGTTAATGGCTTCAGTATATATGTTTATACCATAAAAACCTTTCGCTTTCATTATTTGAAGAGCATTATCAATCAGGCTATCCTGCACAGAAGGATTACCTAAAATTTCAAAGGCTACTTCACGGCTAATTATTCCCTCTCCGGTCATAGTGGAAACAAACATCATGGGTGCAGTACCATAAGTTTTAGCCAGCTGGATAAGTTCCGTGTCGTCAGCACTGGAGACAATTTCTCCTTCTCTTGTAGCCCTATAATTAAATATGGTCAGATAAGATAAAAAAGGAAGCGTTTTTATTAAAACAGATTTATCTATATAAGGAAAGATATAACCGCTGGTGGCAATTGTTCTTGTTTTATTTGTTTGATAGCTTATGACTATGGTCTCACCAATGTACATATATTCTCTATCCGAAAGATAGGGATTATTTCTTAATAATTCCATTGGCGTAGTACTATGCTGCTCTGCAATGCTTTCCAAAGTATCGCCGGCCCGGACCGTGTAGAGCGTCTCCGGTTGTACGATCACGATAGTTTGGCCTATTGCTAAATTGTTAGGATTTGTTATTCCATTTTCTAATATTAATCTGTCAACAGGGATCTTGTAATAATCTGATATTGAATTTATGGTTTCACCGGGTTGGACAACGTGTATGATCATAGATTCCCTCAAATGATCTTATTAATACTATTATATGCTGTTCTTACATGTTCATAACATCTTTAAATAATAATATGTATATCAATAATCTTACCCTATAACCAGTTCAGGAAGTTGCAATAGATCGTCAAAGATGTCTATTAAATTCCACTCTGTATGATAATAGAATTTCCCCGAAAAATCTCGGGGAAACCTCAAATATCATTAATAGACGGAAAGCCTATTAATCCCTAAATACAATTGTATAATAAAGGATTATTTGTTTATTACCACAAGGGCATGTACAGCCTAAAAAAACTGTACTCTCTTGGTTGAAGCAAAAACCAAAAATCTGTCCAAAAAGGTTGATTAAGAACAAGAAAAAGTTTAATTCTCTTTCTAATTCAATTGTGCTGCAATAAGTGAATACTTGAGCATACCACATTTTACATGGTCTGCGATCACAACAACTAGGGATGTCCCAATCAAGATTAAATCTTCTTCTCAGCATTTCTCTCTTTTCATCATCTGATTTTCCTTCTATAGATCCTAATACTTCTTCTTTCAATTCTTCTAATGCTTTTTCCTGTAATTTCATGATATTGCGCCCCCTTTAATAATTACTTACAATATAATAATATTCAAAATAAATATTTTTGACACAAGCCCTGATTCATACCAATTGCAGTGAGTATAGTTATATAGGGGGGCTTCCATTATCGGACGTGTACTGGTACAGGTTAACGGAGCAGGGCCGGCAAGATCGGGGAAATCCTGCCGGCAGTGTGATGAAAACTGTTTAAGAGATGTTTTGTGAGGAGGCAGCTGGGGTCCTTGTCCTCTGAACTGTATTCCATGCATAATTAGGAGGAGCATAGTATGAAGATATTTTAAGTGGGACGTTGCCAATATTAATGATGTTATGCCATATACCGGCAGGTACTGCTATAACATAATTAGTAAATGCAAGATATTGTCCGTACATCGTAAGTTGACTTTCACCTAGCTGAACTAGGCCTAGACCATCTTCTATTCGTAAAATCTGGTCATGATCAGTATGGACCTCCATACCAATACTCCCATGAACAGGAATGCTCATGAGAGTAACCTGCAAAAAAGTTCCCGTCCATAAAGTCGCACGGAAATTATCGTTTTGCTGTGCTGCCTTATTAAGATCAATAATAAAAGAATTCGGTCCATAGTCATAAGGGAAAATTGGCGTATTTTCAGCATCACGATTTGAGTTTTCTGAATTAGACATGCACTTCGTCACCTTTTTTATATTCTATACTAATATATGTGACATAAATATCACTGCTATCAAAAATCAGGAGTTTTAGAAAAAGAATGTGCAGATTTTCTTGATCGGCCATATATATGATTCCAAAGGGCCGGGAAGCAGCAGCATCCGTCTACGAAAGAGCAGCTGATCAAAAAAGATAGAAATCATGTGGCTGAAGATATCATAAAAAGCAGGACATGGAGTTGGGAAGGATTTTATTGATGTAGCATTTACTTCATGGTAGAATTAAGGCAATTGAAGCTTAGGAAATAAAACACATATTATTCATATAACTTATCAGAACGATAAATTTTAGTATACGGGGAGAACATTGTGAAATTCAGAAATATAGAAAAGAAATATAATAATGGATATTCAGATCTGATGGGTACTGACCGATGGTTATATTCTTATGATAATTATATTAGCCTATATGAAATTAAAGAATTAAAGGATATGAATGAGCCGATAAAAGGAAATGAACTTACCTTTTTCTCTTATCCTGATGGCAAAAGCTATACTCCATATGAATTAGAATATGGAATCTATTATGAGCACATTATATTTATTGAAGGTATTATATATTTCATAAGGGCGGACTTTAATATAGATCAATTATATATAGTCAAGTATATACCTGATAAAAATGTTTTGACGGAAATGTTTCATTTTGATATAAAAGATTTGGATTTATATAATATAAAGCTTGCTAAATATCCTTTGATGCTTATGAGTGTTGATCATGAGTGTATCGTTTATTATCCTGAAAAATTAACAATAAAAATGGAGGCCAGGGATAGCTTTATTGTTAGAGATGGGGATGTTTTTTATTTTAATCGATGGGTAGAAGAAGGCATTGATGAAAATGATAATATAACATCAGACTATAAATATTATGACAATATAGTTAAAATCAGTAAATCAGGAGAAGTCTTATCGATAGAAAAAGGAAACTTAAGTGAAATGCCAAATGGAGAAATGTGGATTTTGTAAAAGGGAGGCATATGAGAAATTACTTTGTAATTGTGAATAAAGAAAAAGTAGGGCCTATGATTCAATATTTCTTGAGTTGTAAAAAATAATAGAGAGAGCTGCATATCGGGTAAAACGACACTTATCCACAATATTGTGGAAACAATTGTGGATTGACTGTTAATGTCTGAAAATACGACACTAAACTGCAAATTATTACATGCTGAAGTCTTTCGTTATACACAGCCTGGATTGTGAGGCAGTAAAAGGTGATCTGGCTAAATCAGATGGGCGAATATAAGTAAATGGCGAGTATCCAAATAGTACGGACTCACTCGCCATTTTTATTATTTTTTATGGGAATTTTCTTAGTATTCACATGCCCGCTCAACAATGATTGCAGCAAGAGAAGAATTGATAATAGTTGTTATACCTATTGTAGCTACGCCAACTGGAGTAACTACTACACGATAATTACAGCATTCATCACAGGTTGTATCACAATCACATACAAAGAACGAGAAGGTATTTGTAAAGCCACCACCTTCTGTTAATTCTACAGGCGGTGAAAATGTCCAAATTGGCCCTACTGGAATAGGTGCCATTAGATTGCCGCATTGTTTAAAAATCTGGAAATTAAGAATTAGAGTTGCAGCGGTAGCGATGATGTTACTTGCAAATTCTAATTGAATACATGGGTGGTTCATGCATTTTGTATCCACATTTACAGTAGCTAATGTAAATGTTACTCCGGCAGGGGTCTCGGCAGGAATTGTTATAGTTCCCGTTGATGTACCGCATTTTAAGGATGCTTTAATAGGTTTTAAAGCTTTTTGGATTCTTTCAGATTTACAAACGCATTTTCGCTCGCTGCATTTTTGATCACAATCACAACATGTTACTCTATTTTCAAATTCATCACTATATTCATTGGCATTCATAAATAGTCCTCCTTATCCTATTTTACATTTTAAAGAATTTATCTAAATCTTTATAGTCTATTATATTCCAAAGCCGAATCTTAGTGATTTTAGCCCTGAGGCTGATGATGAATATACAGATATCAGAAAAGGGTGGGCAAGTAAAATATGCTCTGTTAAATTGGAATTATTTGTGCTAATATATTAAGGAAGTTCGGTTTACCTTTCGCTAACCGAACGGCTATTTTGCTTTCAGTAAGAAAAATATGCCTAAGAAAGATCAAAAGGAGACTCAGTATGGTCGAGAAGGCTGTTGCATTTGCAACCAAGTCCCACGAGGGGACCTTTCGGAAAGGGACGAAGATTCCCTATATCGTCCATCCCTTAGAGACGGCGGTCATCGTTGCACTGATGGTAACGGATGAAGAGCTGA
Organism: [Clostridium] celerecrescens 18A; assembly: GCF_002797975.1. Lineage (NCBI taxonomy): Bacteria > Bacillati > Bacillota > Clostridia > Lachnospirales > Lachnospiraceae > Lacrimispora > Lacrimispora celerecrescens. The sequence continues at coordinate 4,875,095 of NZ_PGET01000001.1, forward strand.
TCTGCGCCGCACTTTTACATGATGTGGTGGAGGATACGGGTGTTACGGAGGAAGAGCTTAAGGAAAAGTTCGGACTTCGGGTGGCTGAACTGGTTATGGAAGAAACAGAAGACAAAACAAAGTGTTGGAAGGAACGCAAATGCGCGACACTTGATCATTTAGAAAAGGCTTCCAGAGAAAGCAAGATCCTTGTTCTGGCGGACAAGCTGAGCAATTTAAGAACCACCGCAAGAGACTATTTTTTAGTGGGAGATGAACTTTGGCAGCGCTTTAACGAAAAAAACAAGTCAGAACACGCCTGGTATTATAAAGGGGTCGCAAAACGCCTTACAGATCTTGAGGAGTTTCCTGCTTATCAGGAATATATAAAATTGTGTGAAAGAGTTTTTGAATAGAATATGGACAATACGGAAAAAAGGCAGGGCTTAATTTAAAAAAGCTCTGCCTTCTCTTGATTCTTATGTCAGGACCCTTAAAGGGTTTTTGCCCGGTCCGCAATGTTTTTGTCAAAGTTGATGACCTGATGTTCATAGGTCTCTTCCATGAGCGGCGAGGTGATGATGAAATCTGCAGTTGCCCTGGTATTGGCAATGGGAATGTCGTAAACCTGGGCAATTCGTAAAAGTGCTTTCACATCGGGGTCGTGGGGCTGTGCGGTGAGAGGGTCGGAAAAGAAAATGACCAGGTCGATTCTTCCTTCCACAATCTTTGCACCAATCTGCTGGTCACCACCCAGGGGGCCGCTGTTATAGCCCTTTACGGGAAGACCTGTCTGATCCGTGATCATCCGCGCCGTTGTTCCGGTTCCGCAGAGAGTATGCTTTTCCAGAGCCGACTTATGCTCCTTGCACCATTCGATCAGTGCGTGCTTTTCGTTGTCATGAGCGATCAGTGCGATGCTTTTTTTCTTTTCCAATGTGAATGTAATAAAGTCATTTGATAACATCCGGTTCCTCCTGTAAGCAGCTGCTTCCTGTATGTATCCTTAGCCTTAAGGCTTAGTTTGGAATGATACTCTGCAATGAATAAGTAATGGAAAGATCTTTTCTAGAATATTCTTTTTTAAAGTTCTGAATAATGCGCTTTAACACCAGCTCGCCGTTTTCATAGGTTGCCGTTGGCAGAAGCAAGAGGTATTGGCTTACGCTGTAGCGGCAAAAGATATCTCCCCTGCGCAGGGATTTGCGGATAGAATCTCCAAGCTCATCCATAGCCCTTGTCTGGACCGCAGGTTTTAAAAGCTCTCCCTTTAGATTGCTGATGGTCAGAAGGCATAAGAAGATGGAGTCGCCGGTGCGCTGGATCGCCCTTGTTTCCAGCTGATAGATGTCCCGGAATACAGAGGGTTCACAACTAAAGGCCCCGCTGTTCGTGCCGCCCTCTGAAAGAATCTCCTGTATGGTGCTAAGATCCATGGTAATTCCATGCTTCTTATCACTGATAAGCTTGTATAGGTCCTTAAATCGAATGGACGGAGTGATGGCAAATTCGTTATAGAACATGTCAGTCACATGATGGTAATGCTCCATAGCCATAAGCTGGTTGCCGCTTTGGTACAGTGCATAGACCAGGTAGTAATGAGCCTCTTCACTATAGGAATCGATGGCAATAGCCTGCTGGCATACATCGATAATGGTTGGATAATCCTTTCTTTTCTCCAGAAGGAATAAAGTTTTTTGGATCAGTTTTTGATAAAGGGTGTGATAATAAGTGTGGATTGGTACCACCCAGGATTCCCACTCTGATTTTGGAAGAAAGTTTCCCTTGTACAGGGCAAAGGCCTCCAGACAAAGGGCTAAACGGTCATCCTCGGAAAGACCGTGGGCCTCTAATTGGGCGCACAAGTCCTCAAACTGGTCGGTATCGCAGACCGTTATAAGGTCCTTCGTCCAGCCGTAGGCTTTACGGTTCTGGAAAACCAGCTCCTGTGTGGGATATCCCAGAGGCTCTAAAAGTTTACGTACACGGAACATTAAGGTCTTTAAGGCTCCTGCCGGGTTATTGCTGGCTTCATCTTTCCAGAACAGGTCAATAAGTTCCTCTACCGGAATATCCCGACCTCGAAACGTAATAAGATATTCTAAAAGGCTCCAGGGTTTTTTTGCTTGATTATTCTGGTCTACGATCGTCCTGTCCCCCATGGATATGGAGAATCCTCCCAGCATATTTACATGAACGATAGATTCTTGATTTTTCATATAATGTCTCCATATTAACATTTTCTTTTTTTAGTATATAGAAAAAAAGTGGAAAAGTCTAGCATTGCTTATAAAAGATTGTGATTTTTGTTAAAATACGGTATACTTAGGAAGGATTAAAATCATTTGAGAAAGCAGGAATGAGCATGAAAAGTAAAAAATTGGCCTTTGGCGTCCTTATCATAGCTGTTATTTTTTTGGCTGTGGGTGTAGGAAAGCTCTATTCTGATTTTAAAACGAGAGATCATGCCGAGCAGCAGTATGAAAGTCTTGCGGAGCTTGCAAGGGAGACAACGGCCGGGGAAACTAAGACCAGTATCCCGGAAGCAGAAACAAGCGCTGCCTATATTTCCCCCATTGATTTTGAGAAACTAAGTAAAATCAATCCGGATATCGTGGGCTGGATCAGGATTGAAGGCACGGTCATCGACTACCCTATTGTGCAGACGGATAACAATGAAACTTATCTGGATACAGATTTTGAGAGCAAAAAGAGCGTGGCCGGGGCCATTTACCTTGATTTTGAAAGCGAACCTGACTTTTCCGGCCGGCATAACATAATATACGGGCATCACATGAAGAACGGATCGATGTTTAAGGACATCATAAAGTATAAGGATGAGGCTTTTTTTAAGAAACATCAGGATATTTATATTTATACGCCGGAGAGGGAATGCCATTTGAAGCCCATCACCGCACTTTATACGGATGCCGCCCCCATCCGCAGGAAAACCGTGTTTGAAACAGACGAAAGCTTTCAGGCATATGTGGAGGAGATGACAAAGGACGGCCTGTTTCTTCAGAAGCCGGAAGAACCGGTGAATCAGCTTTGGTCTTTTGTAACCTGCAGCTATGAGTTTAATGATGCAAGAACCATTCTATACGCCAGTGAGGTACCAAAGGGCGAGGATTAGAGGGTTATAAGCATACATATTGTTCTGTATGATTTGCAGACTGATGAAAGGAAGATATTATTATATGGGAAAATATTTTGGAACAGATGGCTTCCGCGGGGAAGCCAATGTAACTCTAACCGTGGAGGATGCCTATAAGGTGGGCCGATTTTTAGGCTGGTACTATGGACAGAAAAATCCGGATGAAGTATGCAGGATTGTTATTGGAAAAGATACAAGACGCAGCAGCTATATGTTTGAATACTCACTGGTAGCGGGCCTTACCGCATCCGGAGCTGATGCATATCTTCTTCATGTTACCACGACTCCAAGCGTATCTTATGTAGTACGCACCGAAGGATTTTCCTGCGGAATCATGATTTCCGCCAGCCATAATCCCTACTACGACAACGGAATCAAGGTAATTAACGAAAAGGGTGAGAAGCTGGAAGAGAGTGTGACCCTGGAAATTGAAAAGTATCTGGATGGAGAAATCGGAGAACTGCCTATGGCAAAACGTGATAAAATCGGCCGTACCGTAGACTTTGCCGCAGGAAGAAACCGTTATATCGGTTATTTGATTTCCACAGCTACCAGATCCTTTAAGAATAAAAAGGTGGCTCTGGACTGTGCAAACGGCAGCGCCTCCGCCATTGCCAAGAATGTATTTGATGCCTTAGGGGCTGAAACCCATGTGATCAGCAATGAACCCAACGGCTTAAACATCAATACAGGATGCGGTTCCACTCACATCGGGCAGCTTATGAAGTTTGTTAAAGAAGTGGGAGCAGACGTTGGATTTGCCTATGATGGAGATGCGGACCGGTGTATTGCCGTGGATGAGAACGGTGAAGTGGTGGACGGAGATGCCATTTTGTATATTTGCGGAAAGTATATGAAGGAACAGGGAACCCTTAAGAATAACAAGGTGGTGACCACTATCATGTCCAACTTCGGTCTATACAAGGCCTTTGAACGGGAAGGCATTGAGTTTGAGAAAACGGCAGTAGGTGATAAGTATGTTTATGAAAATATGTCAGCAAACGGAAATTGCCTGGGCGGGGAGCAGTCCGGCCATATAATTTTCAGTAAGCACGCTACCACGGGAGACGGTATCTTAACTTCCTTAAAGGTAATGGAAGTCATTTTGGAAAAGAAGGAGAGCCTTGGGAAACTGGTTTCCGAGCTTGAGATCTATCCCCAGGTACTTAAAAATGTCCGCGTCCACGATAAGACGGCGGCTCAGGATGACGAGGCGGTCAAGGCTGAAGTGGAAAAGGTGGCGGAAAGCCTTGGAAACAGCGGAAGGATCCTTCTTCGCCAGTCCGGCACAGAGCCTGTGGTACGGGTCATGGTAGAGGCTGCAGATCTGGAAACCTGTGAGAAATATGTGGATCAGGTCATAAAGGTTATGAAAGAAAAAGGCCATCTGCTTTCCTAGAAGCTTGTTAAAAGAATAGAAAGTGATCCAAAGTCCGGAGAAGCTTCCGGTTTTGGAAGCTTTCTATTTTTTTGCAGGTATGCGTAATTGTAAATCAGGACAATTCATGATATGATTAAGGTCTGATGCAACAAATTGTTTTTGGGAGACCAGGAAATATGGATAATAGAGAATTTTCAAATTTAGGAGACCAGATCAGGGATTCGGTGCAGAATGCGATTGATTCCATGGATTTTAACCAGCTGAACAGAACCATATCCGATACGGTTAATTCTGCCCTGGAGGAAGCCAGGAGCCAGCTGATTAAGGGAGCGGAGTTTGGAAAAAACATACCGCCGGGAAGCTTTGGCAGCCAAAGAAGTGAAAGAACAGAGACATACCGCAAGACGGAGTGGAGCGGAGCATCGGTACAAAGAGAGAGCCGTGAAGACGGACCTGGGTACCGGGCGTTTCAGACCAGCCGGGATGTTTTAAAAAGAACCGGTGACGGCCAGGGAGAACTGGCACAGTTAAACCAGACGGGCCGTGTATCAGGTATTTTGTATACAGTGTTTGGGAGCATTGGCATTGGTATAATCCTGATTCTTCTTTTAGTCGTCTGGATTGTGGCTCTGGTGGTGAAGCCGGTCATCTGGGCTGTGGCAGGTGCAACCTTAATCTTGCTTCTGTTAGGCGGCGTATCCGGCTTTATGCTTCGTACAGGAATCGGCATTAGGGACCGGTTAAAGAGGGCCAGAATTTATGCAAAACAGTCGGGAAAGCGGATGTACTGCAGCATTGAGGAACTGGCTGGAAACATTGGAAGATCCCGTGAATTTGTATTGAAGGACGTCCAAAAGATGATCAAGCTTGGAATTTTCAGGCAGGCTTATCTGGATGAACAAAAGACCTGCCTGATCTTAAGCGAGAACACCTACAGACAGTATCTGGAATGTCAGAAGGCCCTTAAGGAAAGGGAGCTGGAAGTAGCCAGGGAAAAAGCAAAGGAAGAAACTCCTTCAGAGGAAATAAAGCAGATGATGGCCGACGGCCAGAACTATTTAAGGATATTACGGGAGGCCAATGATGCCATACCTGGGGAAGTGATTTCCCAGAAGATTTCAAGCCTTGAGCATGTGATCCGCAGGATTTTTGAATCGGTTTCCAAACATCCTGGGCGAATCGGGGAGATGGAGCGTTTTATGGAATATTACCTTCCCACAACGGTAAAACTGGTAAATGCGTACAGGGATTTTGACAGTGTAGGTACCCAGGGGGCCAATATTTCTTCCGCAAAGGCGGAGATAGAGAGAACTCTTGACACGATAAACCAGGCCTTTGAGCGGCTGCTTGATGATCTTTATCAGGATGCTGCCTTAGATGTTTCTACAGATGCATCGGTGATCCAGACGATGTTAAAAAAGGATGGCTGGGCGGAAAGCGATTTTACAGGAGGTATGAAGAATGAGTAAGGATATTGAAGAGATGTTAAAGGAAGCGCCGGAACTGACCCTGTCACCTCTTGGGGCCGGCGGAATGGAAGAAACCCAGCTGGTGCAGACAGAAAGCGTTCTTAAAGCGGTCGAGGAAGTGCCGGCAGCTGACTTAACGCCGGAAGAAGAAAGACGGGTGGCTGACTTTGCGGAAAAGATCGATTTAAGGGATTCCAATCTGATTCTTCAGTATGGAGCCGGTGCCCAGAAAAAGATTGCTGATTTTTCAGAAGCAGCTCTTGATAATGTAAAATCCAAGGATCTGGGGGAAGTGGGTCAGATCCTGTCAGAGGTGGTTGTTGAGCTTAAGAGCATCGAAGTGGAGGAAGAAGAAAAAGGTCTTTTCGGCTTTTTCAAAAAAAGCGTAAACCGGGTGGAAGGCATTAAGGCAAAGTATGCCAAGGCAGAAACCAATGTAAACCAGATTTGTAAGGTCCTTCAGAACCATCAGATCCAGTTGTTAAAGGATATCGCCCTTCTGGATAAAATGTATGATTTAAATACCACGTATTTTAAAGAACTTACCATGTATATTATGGCTGGAAAAAGGAAGCTTGCCAGAGTGCAGCAGGAAGAGCTGCCGGCACTTTTGGAGAGGGCGGCAAAAAGCGGACTTCCGGAAGATGCCCAGGCAGCCAATGACTTGTCTTCCATGCTGAACCGTTTTGAGAAGAAGCTTCATGACCTGGAGCTTACCCGCATGATATCCATTCAGATGGCGCCTCAGATCCGTCTTGTCCAGAACAATGACACCTTAATGACGGAAAAGATACAGTCCACACTGGTGAACACCATTCCTCTCTGGAAGAGCCAGATGGTACTTGCCATCGGAATCAGCCATTCCGAGCAGGCGGCAAAGGCCCAGCGGGAAGTGACGGATATGACCAATGATCTTTTAAAGAAGAATGCAGAGGTATTAAAAACCGCAACCATTCAGACAGCAAAGGAATCAGAACGGGGAATCGTGGACATGGAGACACTTAAGAAGACCAATGAATCCCTGATAACAACTTTGGATGAAGTCGTCCGGATCCAGGCGGATGGCAGGACAAAACGCCGGGAAGCAGAAGTGGAGTTAAGCCGGATGGAAGGGGAGCTTAAGTCCAAGCTTTTACAGCTTAGTAAATAACAAGCAAAAAGACTTACAATAGAAAATTAATTTTTCTGTTGTAAGTCTTTTTTAGTCGTGCTATAATAACATAACACTTCACCGTGACACACTGTCAGAGCACGGTATGTGATTTTAATGCAAAGGAATGATGATAGATGGGGTTAGACCTGTAAAAACCACGTTGTTCATTGTCAAAAGATACAGCGTGATTTATCGACTCCAAAGCCTGTGTTAAGTTTTTTCTGTTTCAAGAACAGATTCGGCAATTCGCCGGACAAAGCAGACGATTACATAATTATGGAGGAGATAAAACATGTTGAATTATCAAAGATATAAAAGAGTACCGGTAGTCACCTATCCGGAAAGACAATGGCCGTGCAATGAGATTAAGAAGGCGCCGATCTGGTGCAGCGTTGATTTAAGGGATGGAAACCAGGCCCTTACGGAGCCCATGGTTGTGGAAGAGAAGATCGAGATGTTTGATCTCCTGATCCGGTTGGGTTTTAAAGAGATTGAGGTCGGTTTTCCGGCAGCTTCCCAGATTGAATATGATTTCTTAAGGCAGCTTGTGGAACGTAAACTGATTCCTGATGATGTGGTCATTCAGGTTCTGGTTCAGTGCAGAGAGCATTTGATCAAGAGGACCTTTGAAGCCCTTCAGGGAGTTAAGAAGGCAGTTGTGCATATCTACAATTCCACTTCAACTCTTCAGCGGGATGTGGTTTTCGGCAAGGGCCGGGAAGAAATCAGGGAGATCGCCGTAAAGGGAACGGAATGGGTGAAGCAGTATATGCAGGACTTTGATGGAGAAGTGGTTCTTGAATATTCTCCTGAAAGCTTTACAGGAACAGAGCTGGATTTTGCTTTGGATATTTGTACGGCAGTCCAGGAAACCTGGGGCGCAACTCCGGATAAGAAAATTATCTTCAACCTTCCTTCTACTGTGGAGATGAATACTCCTAACGTTTATGCGGATCAGATCGAATGGATGAATACTCATTTCAAGGACCGTGACAGCATTATTTTAAGCGTTCACCCCCACAATGACCGGGGAACCGGGATCGCAGCCACGGAGCTTGCTCTGCTGGCAGGAGCCGACCGGGTGGAAGGTACGCTTTTAGGAAACGGCGAACGGACCGGGAATGTAGATATTTTAACAGTCGCATACAACATGTTCTCTCACGGGATCAATCCGGAGCTTCACATTGAGAATATTCGTGAGATCGTTGACATATATGAACGATGCACCAAGATGGAAGTGGAGCCAAGACATCCATATGCAGGAAAGCTTGTTTTTACCGCCTTTTCCGGCTCCCACCAGGATGCCATCAACAAAGGCATGCAGGCCATGCGGGATAGAAAGAATACTTACTGGGAGGTTCCTTACCTGCCCATTGACCCATCAGATATCGGCAGGCAGTATGAGCCTATCGTGCGGATCAACAGCCAGTCCGGCAAGGGCGGCGTAGCCTTTGTCATGGATACCTTCTACGGCTTCAAGCTTCCAAAGGGTATGCATAAGGAGTTTGCAGATGTGATTCAGGCGATTTCTGAAAAGCAGGGTGAGGTTGCTCCTGAGCAGATTATGGATGAGTTTAAGAGCAATTACACAGAGAAGAAAGAACCGATCCATTTCCGCAAAGCACAGATTACGGAAGCAGAAGATGATACACCGTTCTCAACAGCTGCGAAAGTCCGCTATACCGATCATGGTGTTGAGAAAATCTTCGAGGGTGTTGGTAACGGACCTATTGATGCGGTACAGAAGGGGCTTGAGAAAGAACTTGGCATTGAGATCCGGGTTCTTGACTACTACGAGCATGCCCTTGCTTCCGGTTCCGGAGCGCAGGCGGCCTCCTATATTCATCTCTTAGATGTGAAGACAGGAAAAGCCACCTACGGTGTGGGCATCAGCTCCAACATTACAAGAGCGTCTATCCGCGGTATCTTCAGCGCAGTCAACCGGTTATTCTATTCATAAATATATGGGCCAGCCTTTGAGAAAAGGCTGGCCTTATTTTTATGTTTTGGCGGAAAACTTAAATCAGATTTTTGCAGTTGATTCCCTGATCACCAGTTCTGCATCCAGGATCAGTGATTTTGGGGAGCTGGAGGGATTTTCCATCATTTCCAGGAGCATTTCACAGGCAGTATACCCAAGCTGCAGGCAGGGCTGGTTGACCGTTGTGATGGAAGGACAGGTCATAGTGGAAAATTCGATGTTATCAAAACCCACCACCATGATGTCCTTTGGTACATTGAGTTTAAAGCGCTTTGCCGCCCGGATGACGGCAGCCGCAAATATATCGGAGACCACAAAGAAGGCGTTGGGTCTTGGCTCACTGTTTAATAAACGGCAGATGGCAGCGTAAGCCATCTGGTAGTTGATCTCCGGAAGCTGTATGATCCAGTTTTGAGGGACAGAGATTTCCGCCTTTTTTAAGGCACTCAAATATCCCTCCTGCCGCTTTACCGCATATTTAAAGCTTAAAGGCCCATTGATGAGGGCAATTTTATTGCAGCCGCAATGATAGAGATATCCGGTGGCTGCCTCTGCAGCGGAAAAATCGTCAATGCTGACATAGGGGTATCCTGAGGCGTCTTCGTTGTATTCGCAGCACTGCACCAGAGGGGTAATGGCGCGTATCTGTTTTAACTGTTCTTCCGATGCCCGGTTCAAAAGGATGGAACCGGCGGCGTTGACACGGTGGAGCAGATTGCAGAAATTGCGGATAGACCCTCTGTCCAATGGTGATTCATTGATGAGTAAATGACAGCCATGGGCCTTTGCAGAAACTCTAGCCCCTTTTATGACCTCCTGATAGAAAACATTTTCAATTCCCGGAATATTCAGAACAATCAGCGGCTGCTCTTCAATGGAGGGCGGAGCAGTGGATTCAAAGGCATATCCAAGAGCTGCCATAGCGCTTTCCACCCGTTTCGCGGTATCTGCCTTGACTTGTTCCCTGTGATTTAACACACGGGAGACGGTGGCCGGTGAAACTCCCGCCTGTCTTGCAATATCTTCTATTGTAATTTTTTCCTGTTTCATTCCCTGTTCTTCCTTTGCTTAGTTCTTTCTTTTGTTTATATCATGAGAAAGACTTATTGTAAATATAAAGTTTTCATAATTATGAAAAGTTTTCAGAAAATCAAGAGGACGATTGTGCAGATTGATTATATTATCACAATAGAATCTGGATATAACATGGAAAAACTATTAATATCGCCCAAAAACTTGAAAATAAAGTAAGAAAATGTTAAAATCACCTTGAAAAAATGAAAGAAATGAAAAGCAATATGAAAGCCAATCGGAAGAGGAAGGAACATGTTATGAAGGTAGGAATCATTGGGTGCGGAAGGGTCGCACAGACAAGACATATCCCTGAATACGGGGCGTATCCCGGAGTCCAGATTGCAGGCTATTATGATTTCAACGAGGAACGGGCAAGGGAGCTGGCTGCAGTTTACGGCGGAAAGGTATATGATTCTGCAGATGCCTTACTGGCTGACCGGGGAATCGATGCGGTGAGTATCTGTACGGCCAATCATACACATGCGGAAATTACCATTAAGGCCCTTCGGTCGGGAAAGCATGTACTTTGTGAAAAGCCCATGGCTGTAAGCCTTGAGGAATGTAAAGCAATGGTACACGCGGCGGCAGAGAACAACCGGCAGCTGATGATCGGACAAAATCAGAGATTTGCCAAAGCTCATGTACGGGCAAAGGAGCTTCTATCAGCAGATACGATCGGAAAGGTCCTCACATTTAAGACCACATTCGGGCATGGCGGGCCGGAATCCTGGAGCATCGATGGGGCAAACAGCTGGTTTTTTGATAAAGACAGGGCTTCCATGGGAGCTATGGCTGATCTGGGAGTTCATAAGACGGATCTGATCCAATATCTTTTGGGCCAGAAAGTCGCAGCTGTGACTGCCCAGCTGCTGACTCTGGATAAGAGATATGAGTCAGGAAAGCTGATCGGGGTGGATGACAATGCCATCTGTATCTATGAGATGGAAGATGGTGCTATAGGAACCATGACAGCCAGCTGGACTTATTATGGCAGGGAAGATAATTCTACAGTTCTTTATGGGACCAAGGGGATCATGAAGATTTATGACGATCCGGAACACTCCATTTCTGTGGTTTTGAAAAATGGGGAACGGATCTTATATGACATTGATAAAATACAGACCAATGACAATCAGACAAAATCCGGAATTATCGATGCATTTGTGGATGCCATTAAGGCGGGGACAGAGGTGCCGGTCAGCGGGGCCGATGTATTAAGCGCCATGGAAGCTGTGTTTGCCTGCCTGGAATCAGGCAGGGAGAAACGAAGGATCGCCATTGGGAAAAAGGGGGAAAGGTAGCATGAAACTGGGATTTGTCAGTGCGATTCTGGCTGAATGGACTTTTGAGGAAATGATCGATACGGCGGCGGCAATGGGCTTTCAGTGTGTGGAAGTGGCTTGTTGGCCTCAGGGAAAGGCAGAACGCAGATATGCGGGAGTCAGCCATATTGACGTGGCCGGTTTAACAGAGGATAAGGCGGAGTACATAAGAAACTACTGCAAAGAAAGGAATGTGGATATTTCCGCCCTTGCTTTTTATCCCAACGTAATGGAAGAGGATGAGGAAAAAAGGCAGGCCAATATCTTCCATCTTAAGAGGGTGATCGATGCCAGCGCCGTCCTGGGCGTTCGTCTGGTGACCACGTTTATCGGCAGGGACCAGACAAAGACCGTGGAAGAAAACTTAGAGCTGGTGAAAGAAATATGGCCGCCCATTCTTGCCTATGCAGAGGAAAAAAATGTGCGGATCGCCATTGAGAACTGCCCCATGCTGTTTGGCAGGGAGCAGTGGCCCGGCGGTCAGAACTTAATGACATCACCGGCGAACTGGGAAAAGATATTTGAAATCCTGCCCAATGAAAATCTTGGGATCAATTATGACCCTTCCCATTTTGTCTGGCAGATGATGGATTATATTAAGCCTCTTTACCAGTTCCGTAATAAGATCTTTCATGTCCATTATAAGGACATTAAATTATATGAGGATGAGTTGAAAAAGGTGGGGACCATGGCATATCCTCTGGATTATATGTCGCCAAAGCTTCCCGGCCTTGGGGATGTGAACTGGGGAAAATATGTCAGCGCGTTAACGGATATCGGTTATGACGGGTTCACCTGCATTGAAGTAGAAGACAGGGCGTTTGAGGGCACCAGGGAAAAGACCCTGGACAGTCTGAAACTGTCTAAGAAGTATATGGACCAGTTTATCATTTAGATTAAGGCAGCAAAAATGCTTTGATAGAGAAGGAAAATGTAAAAGGAGGATCAGTAATATGAAAAAAGCAGCAGCAATTATTTTGGCGGCATTGGTGGCGGCAGCAGGAACTGCATGTTCCCAGGTAAAACCGGCAGACACCACAACAGCGGCAGTAAAAACGGAGTCAACAACGGCAGAGACTGTGAAAGAAACAGAGGTCGTGAAAGAAGGTACTCATATTTATGTTCTGACCGTACCAGAGGATCATGGCTGGACCGGTTCTGTTGCTACCTTCGCAAAACAGAAGATCCAGGAAGTAAATGAAAACGGCACCTACACTGCGGAACTGATCACCTCAGCCAATGCGGCAGAGCAGATCCGGAACATCGAGGATATCGTTTCCAAGGGAGAAAAGAATATTGCAATGGTCATCCAGCCCATTGATGATACGGTGCAGTCCGCCATTCAGGGCGTGATCGACGCAGGGATCCCCTATGTGGCATTTGACCGGATCATTGACGGCGTGTCCGGTAAGGCTGTATCCAATGTAAAAGGTGATAATTCCGGCATTGGCGCAGGTGCTGCTGCTTATTTTGTTTCCCTGGGGCTTACACCGGGAGAGCCGATCTACGTTTATGAAGGTGACACTTCTTCCGTTACCACACTGCGGAATGAGGGCTTTACCAAATACTTAACAGGGGAACTGGAATTTGGCGGAGAAGTCATAAATGCAGATAAGAAATGGAGCCAGGATGACTTAAAGTCTATTACATATTCCGGAGCAATGAACTGGAGCCGTTCAGACACAAAAACATCCTTTGAATCCCTGATGGGAGACAGCAATAATGCCAAGATCAAATGGTTTTATGCAGAAGATGATGAGCTTGCCATGGGAATCTTAGAGGCTCTTTCCGGAGGCGGAATTGATGAGGCAACTAAGGATACCTTCCTTTCCGGCAAACCTGTCATTACTGGCTGCGGCGGTCTTGATGAACTGTACGAAGTACTTCGGGGAAAAACCTATGTGGATATTGCATCAAAATGCGGAGGCATCATGTCAGTAACCTACAGCCCATCCATGATTCAGACAGCGATTGAAGATATGGTGGATTACTTAGATGGAAAACAGGTAACCCAGGATCATGTGATCGCCTGCGAAAATGTAACATCAGAAAATGTAACTGAGTACCCATCCTTTTAGAAATAATGATCTGAGGGACAAAAGGGGCCGTTCGTCACTTTCGGAACGGTCCCTTTTATAAAACCGGAGGTTGAGAGATGAGTTTATTGGAAATGAGTGGGATCAGCAAGGCATTTAACGGAGTCCAGGTATTAAAGAGGGTCCGCTTAACGGTCGAACTGGGGGAGGTCCATGCCCTGCTTGGAGAAAACGGAGCGGGGAAGTCAACTTTGATGAATGTGCTGACCGGAGTATTTCCCAAAGACAGCGGAACCATTGTATTTGACGGAAAAGAGATCGATACCATCACCATCAGACAATCGGAGGAACTGGGAATTGCCTTTGTCCATCAGGAATTAAACCTGTTTAATGATTTAAAGGTCTATGAAAATATTTTTCTGGGGAAAGAGTACCAGAACAGGCTTGGAAAACTGAACAAACGAAAGATGATGGAAGAAACGGAGAGGTTATTCCAAGAACTGGGGGTAGACATAAATCCATGTGAACTGGTGGCAAATTTAAAGACCAGCCAGAAGCAGATGCTGGAGATCGCTAAGGCGCTGTTCTTTAAGGCAAAGCTGCTGATCCTGGATGAACCTACCACTTCCCTAAATAACGAAGAAGTTAAACATTTGTTCAGCATTGTCAATCAAATAAAAAAGACAGGAACCTCCTTTGTTTTTATTTCCCACAAAATGCCGGAGATTTTTGAACTGGCTGACCGGTATACTGTATTCCGTAATGGTGAGTTCGTTGGAGACGGCGCCATTGGGGATACGACTCCGGAAGAGGTAACAGGACAGATGGTAGGAGAGAATTATTCTGCCGGAGATGTTTATGAAAAGAGAAAACCCGGTGAAGTGGTTTTGGAGCTTCGTGATTTTTCAGGGCCTGGATTTGAACAAGTGTCCCTGCAGGTAAAAAAAGGCCAGATCATCGGACTGACCGGACTTCAAGGCTCCGGAAGCAGTGAGCTGATTCAGTGCATGTTCGGGGTTACAGAGGCTATATCTGGAGAAATGAAGGTCAGGGGAGAAAAGGTGCCATCCCATTCGATCCATAAAGCCATGAAGTCAAAAATTGCCATGCTTGCTGCCAATCGGAAAGAAAATTCCGTCATCCCGGACATGAATCTGCTGGAAAACATGTATCTGGCGGAGCATACCTTATCGGCACGCAGGCCTCACATCCAAAAACAGAAGGAAGAAGAGCGGTTTGAAGCGTTTAAGACCTTGCTAAATATCAAGGCCAGGAGTAGTTCTGATTCCATTCTATCCTTAAGCGGCGGAAACCAGCAAAAGGTATTTATTGCCCGATGGCTGAATACGGATGCGGATATTCTGCTGTTTGATAATCCAACCCAGGGAATCGACGTAGGAGCCAAGGCTGAGATTTATAAGCTGATACTGGAAATGGCAAAAAAGGGAAAGACCATTCTCATCAATACCCTGGAAATACCGGAGATCCAGAAGGTAGCTGATTTCTGTGCTGTTTTTTACAACGGAAGAATGATCAAAATTCTGGAGCACGATGAAATCAATGACACTACGGTCATGCTGTATTCTACAAATGCTGTAAACCAGGAAATAGGAGGATAAAGAAATGAAGGCAGGAGAAAAGAAAAACGGAATTTCCTTTGGGGTACTGTCCAAATGGTGCGGGGAATTCAGTTTTATTATCGTATTTGTACTGATCTTTTTGGTATATGCCCTCACCAGCAACGGGTTGACCTGGAGCGGCACCATGAATATTTTCCGCCATTCGGCAGTGGTTGGGATCATCGGTCTGGGAATGGGTCTGGTATGTATGACCGGGGAAATCGATTTATCAGTAGGATCCATGCTTGCATTAAACAGCGGGCTGTCGGTCATCATGTTTAACATCACGGATCATATTCTGGTTACATTATTGTTTGCCCTATTATTCGGTGCAGCCTGCGGCCTGATTAACGGACTGCTGGTGGGATACATAAAAATGCCGGCCTTTATTGTTACATTAGCGACCATGCTGATCTACCGTTCCTTTGCCCAATATATCTGCCAACATATCGATAAGGCTCTGGCAGGAGGCGGAAGCAGCGTGTACCGGATGATCAAGGAGTTGTCCTCTTATCAGCCGTTTTACGGTCTTGGAAATGGAAAGATTCTTACCGTTCCCATTGTGGGACTGATTCTGATTTTAATGACGGCATTATTTGTTTACATAACGACTAGCACCAAGTACGGAAAAAAGGTATATGCAGTGGGGAGCAATGCGAAGGGAGCACAGATGGCGGGGATCAATGTGAGTCTCATGAAGGTTTCCGTATTTGTTCTTGCGGGAATCCTGACAGGGCTTGCCTCCTTTTTATGGGTGGCTATGAATGCTTCCTCTGATCCAGCCACGACCGGAAGCAGCTATGAAATGTATGCCATTGCGGCAGTCGTATTAGGCGGCATCAGCATGTCCGGAGGAAAGGGAAAATGCCTGGGAATCTTATTTGGAGCCATGTCCTATACGATCATTGACAAGATCATTGTTGCTCTTAAGATGGATTCTCTCATCAATGATGCGATCAAGGGGATAATCCTGATTCTGGTGATCGTAGTACAGATCATAGGGCCGAGAATCAAGGAAAGGCTGACAAGGCATAATGAGAGGGTCTCATAAGTATTATTGGCTATCATAAGAGCAAAGGGAGGGGATTTGTTGATCGTACCAGTGGGGAAGCTGGTATCA
Source organism: [Clostridium] celerecrescens 18A (assembly GCF_002797975.1). Classification (NCBI taxonomy): domain Bacteria; kingdom Bacillati; phylum Bacillota; class Clostridia; order Lachnospirales; family Lachnospiraceae; genus Lacrimispora; species Lacrimispora celerecrescens. The sequence goes on from NZ_PGET01000001.1 coordinate 4,891,383, forward strand.
TCAACAAATTCCCTTTTTCCATCCGGCGATTCAGACCGGACGTTCCCGCAGAAAACCGGGATTTTGAAAGAAGGATTTTCTATTCCCGGTGATTTTATCATAATATATCAAAATATAACAGGCTTAACTTGATCAAAAATATGCAAACATAAAAAAACTTTTTTCTTCCTATAATTGGGGGATATAAAAAAGGGTTCCCAAAAGTAAATTACTTTTGGGAATCATGTTCAACTCTCAATTTTCTTCTTTGTTTTTCTGTGAATATTGCAATCGCTGAAATTACAATTCCACAAATTAACATTTTGCCGATATAATCTTTATTTAATTCCCAAATTCCCCCTATTAATACACCAAGAACTATGATAACCACTCTGGTCTTTTTTTTGTAATATTCTACTTCTGACCGGCTCATGATTTTCCCCTCGTTATCTAACGGAGCATTGAGATAGATAATGATAGAAGCGGCTATCCAGCATATAAAATACACCTTATCACTAAAGTGTTGCCTGTAAATCATCAGGCCGGAAAAAACCGTCAGACATGATACAAAGTAGCAGCCTATTCTCGTTTTGGCATGATAGCCGCCTGCATTTACCCGTAATGGATAGAATGCACATGCCATTACAAATAAGTCAAAGACCTGCCGCATCATGACTGCAATGGTTATATAAGAAATATAGTGTACTAATTTTAAAAGCAAGCATTCTATACCAAAATCATAGATATCCTGCTCTGATTCTAAAATAATGCCATCGTTGACCATGCTATTTGATATGTAACCAATTATTTTTTTCATCATTTCATCGATTCATTGAGCATGAGATTAAACTATTTATTCTTTTTGAAATTTGTAACGCTATCAGGCATCTTAGGTTGATACCCAATGCAGATACAGGCTGAGTTTGCCTCCTTCTTAGATGTGGATAATGCCGCCTTTGAAAGTAAAGTTAAAGCTGTTTCTTTGAAATTTTTCATCATTTTAATCTTCCTTTCTGGTGTAATTTAAAATCATACTTTAATTATAGCTAATTGCAATTTGCTTTCAATGTTTGTAGCACGAAAGACGATTTTTTTGCACGAAGTAGGTACTTTAACTGGAAAAAAGCTCAATTGTAATCCGAGCTTCCCGTTTTGTAATCGAGTTTCACATTTTGAAATCAACCTTTAATTATTGATCCCGAAATTCTACTATTGTTATGACTTTCCCGTTTTTCCTTTGTTTTCCATGGTATGATCTCTGGTAGCAGGATGATTTTAGCGCACAAAAACCGGTCTGATGTATGGACTGGCCTTGTTTGATTAGCGGAACCAGAATCTCATTCAGTCTGGCAATTTCTCCTTCAGTAGAAAGAATCCCACTTCTTGATTCTGCAATCTTTTCAGATGCCTGACGATGGGCTTCCAATGCGTCGTAGATTGTCTTAGTCAATGTACACTTCCTCCTTTCACTGCATCCGTTACATACGTAAGGGGCTTTAAACCTGCTGGTAAACACTTCTTCCTCAAATTGTTAGCAATGTTCCACATACTTTTTTTCTTCTGCATCCTTTTCTATACTTGCATACATTATGGGGATAAATTGAATATCACCGGCTAAGTTCAATATATCATAAAGGCAGGGACTGCGCCCTGCCTTTATGTAACACGAATTTCTCTATGCTATTTTCCAATATTTGTACCTATCTTTCCCTTTCAGACGGGAAAGTTATTTTACAATTGAGGAAATCAATTCGGTCATTCCTACATATTTATCAATACATTGCACTGGAATATTCCATTTTCACTGCTAAGATTCATAGAACCATCATACTTTCCTACTGCGCGCTCAACATTGCTTAATCCGATTCCGTGATTCGCCCCCTTTTGAGATACCGGCCTGCCCTCATTCCATCTGTCTATGTTATTTGAAGTATTCTCAACTTTAATTGCAATCATTTCATAATAAGGACTTATTTTTACCCTTATCCATGGAGTTCCGGTCACTTGCGTACAAGCTTCAATGGCATTATCCAATAAATTACCAAAAATTGTAGTAATGTCCATTGGATTCATGAAGCTTAAGTCAACATTTCCGATTTCAAATTGCAAATCTATATGTAATTTTTCAGTATTTTGTATTTTATCATTGAAAAGAATATTTAAAATCCCATTGTTGGTCAGCTGTTGTGGGATCAAAGGCTTTAAAATCGTATTGATCTCTTTAATGTAATTTATTGTCCCCTCCTTATTATCCCCATGATAAAGCCCTTCCATTACCGCTATATGCTTGTCAACATCATGAAGGATACTAAGCGATTCCTGATGCTTCTTTTCCTGTTGTAAATAATATTTATACTGCATAGTCGCCTGCTGTTCCAATAATTCCAGTTTTACCTTTAATTGATAATTATCCTCCATAAACCGTATAAAATATAAAAAATACATATCTGCAAATATAATGAATCCCATGTTGACCAGCATAATAAGACCCATGCTTTCACCTCTTATTTTCCCAAAGGAAACTCCAATTACAACCATGTTAATAAAACTGAAAATGGCAATAATAAAATGAAGAACATACTGTGATTTGGTAAATTTGACTTTTTCGTTTCTCCCCCATATTGGAGAAATAAAAGTATAATACATAAACAGTAAAACAAACTTTGAAAATGTCATATTAAGAAAGGTTTCAACCCCCGGCTCCAATGGAAGCATATGCATTTTCCATAATATAAAGTCAAGCAAGGCTACCCCTGCGGCTTCGCACACGGCAAAGACCAAAACCATTATTTCCGCTTCTAAAACCCTTCGTATCGGTTTATCAAAATCATCAAAATATAAGAAATAGCTTACTAAACCATACGAAATAACCCAACTCAGCATATTTACCAAAGGCCGCTGCAATAAATTAATGCCCATTAAAAATATACTGACCCCTATTTGAACGAGAAAATAGAACTGTTTATTATGTAATGCCTTTTTATGCCTGCTGCCCATAAATTGAAAAATTACTATTGTTGTAACCAGACACGATACTATGATTCCAGATAAAAACAATATATTATTTTCCATTGTTAAATACTCCTGTGAACATAATTGTTTAACTGCTCTTTAAAGGCAATTACCCGTTTTTGCGATAAAGGCAGCCTTTCGCCAGTATTTAAAAAGACAATATCTCCTTTTACTTTTGCCACATGTTCAAAATTTACAATCACCCCGCGGTAGCAGGTTCCGAATCCATATATTTCCATTCTCTGCTCCACATCTGTCATTGTCCCAATATACTCATACGTTTTTTTAATTGTTTTTACTCTGATTTTACGTGCAGTTTTTACATATTCAAAATAAAGAATTTTTGAAACTGATACTTTTATAGCTGGATATTCTTTTCCCCCGTTTTCGCTTATTTCTGTTACATTTGACAATACGATCTCAATATCATTTCCCCGGTCCAATCCTATGACCTGTACCAGTTCACTGATATGACCTAATAATTGTTCCCTATCAACAGGTTTTGGCAAATAGGCAAATGCATGTGCATGATTAATCGCATCGCTGCAGTATCCATTAAACCCTGTAATATAAATGATCCTGACCTTTTTGTTTCTCTGGTATAATTTCATTCCCGCTTCAATTCCATTCATTCCTCCCATAGAAATATCCAGAAAGACGAAATCAAAGCTTACAGAGGAGGCTGTCAGATCCTCACCAGAATGAAACGTCTGAATGCTGTAAAGAATTCCATGATCTTTCATAAATTCTTCTACAATCTGTTTAATTACCGCAGCTTCATTCTGTTCATCATCGCAAATTGCTACTTTAAACATAACCCCATCCTCCTATAGCTTTATTCTTTTGTATCTAGCAAGTATATCGGTATTCTACCTCCAATAAGTTAGATTGGCAAATAAATCACTTATATAATTCACTTTTCTATTTATCCTCTTGAAGGAAATAAGCACATACATTTACTTTTCTAAGTGGTTTTAGTATAATGTAGACAGTTTATAACCGAGACAGGAGAAGGAAACCATGAAAAAATATGATTATGTGCTGGTAGGCGGCGGGCTTTATTCCGGCGTTTTCGCATATCTGGCAAAGCAAAAAGGGAAAAAGTGCCTTGTGGTTGAGAAGAGGGACCACATGGGAGGCAACATTTACTGCGAGGAAACAGAAGGAATTCACGTACACCGTTACGGAGCCCATATTTTCCATACCAGCAACAAGAAGATCTGGCAGTTTGTCAATGACCTGGCAGAGTTTAACCGCTATACCAACAGCCCGGTAGCAAATTTCAAGGGTGAAATGTACAATATGCCCTTTAATATGAACACCTTCAGCAAGATGTGGGGAATATCAACTCCTGCGGAGGCAAAGGCAAAGATCGAAGAGCAGAAGGCTTCTATAACCGGAGAACCCCGGAACTTAGAGGAGCAGGCGATCAGCCTTGTGGGCAGGGATATTTATGAAAAGCTGGTGAAAGGCTATACGGAGAAACAGTGGGGCAGAGACTGCAAGGATCTTCCTTCTTTTATCATCAAACGCCTGCCCGTTCGCTTTACCTATGACAACAACTACTTCAATGACTTATACCAGGGAATTCCCATAGGCGGATATAATGTGATGATTGAAAAGCTGTTTGAAGGCTGCGACGTGGAAATGAATGTAGATTATCTGGAAAATAAGGAATATTATGATGGGCTGGGAGAACGGGTGATTTATACCGGAACCATTGATGCTTATTACGGATATCAGTTTGGAAAGCTGGAATACCGCAGCCTGCGGTTTGAAACCCAGGTCGTGGATACGGACAATTACCAGGGGGTGGCAGTCGTTAACTACACGGACCGGGAAACTCCTTATACCAGGATCATTGAGCATAAGCATTTTGAATTCGGAACTCAGCCTAAATCTGTGATAACCCGGGAATATTCGGTAGACTGGACCGAGGGCATGGAGCCCTATTATCCGGTAAACGATGAAAAAAATCAGGGATTATTCTTAAAATATGCAGCTTTGGCTGAAACAGAAGATCATGTGATTTTCGGCGGACGGTTAGGAGAATACAAATACTACGATATGGACAAGGTCATTGAATCAGCCATGAACCGGGCAGAAGAGGAATTGGGCTGATCCTGCTTACAGGCATAGCTGTTTACTTTTTATGGCAGATATAGTACAATACTACGGAACCAGGGCTGGATTTTCCATGCCCTGAAACGTACGTAAACTGGAGGAATCTATGAACGTTGTATACGCTTCCAACGATAATTATGCCAGGCATCTGGCCGTATCCCTTTATTCCCTTTTAGATCATAACAGGGACATGGGTGACATCCATATCTATGTTTTGTCCATGAGCCTGTCCGGAGAGACGAAAGAACGGCTTAAGACCGTGGCAGATAGGTTTGGCCGGGAACTGACGGTCGTGGAGCTGGGAGACTTAAAGGAGCGCTTTTCCTATGAAGTTGATACGGGCGGTTTTGACTTAAGCATTATGGCCCGCCTGTTTATGGGAGAGGTTCTTCCGGAGGTAACGGACCGTGTGCTGTATTTAGACTGTGATACGGTAGTGCTGTCTTCCTTAAAAAACCTATGGGAAAAGGAGCTTGGGACCTTCCTTTTAGGAGCGGTCATGGAACCTACCATATACCCTTCCATTAAAGAAGAAATCGGTCTTTTGCCCGAAGCTCCTTATTTTAATTCCGGAGTTCTCCTCATTGATATGACCCGTTGGAGAGAGGAAAACGCCCAAAAGCAGCTTCTGGACTTTTACTGTTCCATGGGCGGGAAGCTGTTTGCAGGAGATCAGGATACCATTAACGGGGCGTTAAAGGGAAGGATAAAACCCTTATCTCCCCGATATAACTTTTTTACCAATTACCGATATTACCGGTACAGCCATCTGGTAAGGCTGTCTCCTGTGTATGGAAAGCTTGGGCCAAAAAGGTTTCTAGGGGCAAAAAAACACCCTGCGATCCTCCACTTTATGGGGGATGAAAGGCCCTGGAAAGAGGGGAATTTAAACCATTACCGCAGGGCTTATGATCATTATCTATCACTTACGCCATGGGCCGGAACACCTAAGGAAAAGGGAAGCCGTCTTTATATGGCTGCTTATCACCTGATGGATTACGCCACCTTTTTATGTCCTGCTGTGAGAGACTTTGTAAGCTCCAGGTTTGGGATGCGGGTAATCAATTCCAGAAAAGGTTCTTAAAGAGGAGCGGATATGAACATTAGCTGTATCATTCTTAATTATAATGATCCGGAAACCACCATAAGCCTGGTAACCACCATAGTAAATTATAAAATCCTGGATTCTATCGTGATCGTGGACAACTGCTCCACCGATGATTCTGTATCAAGGCTTCAGGCAGTTGCGGGCGGAAAGGTCCATCTTATCTCCACGGAAAAGAACGGGGGATACGGCTACGGCAATAATCAGGGGATCCGGTATGCATATGGGACGCTTCACGCTTCCCATGTGCTCATAGCAAATCCTGATGTTAAGGTTACAGAAGGATGTATACAGGCCATGAAGGATTCCTTTTTAAAGATAAGCCGGCTGGGAGTTGCGGCAGCAGTCACCAGGGATGGAGCGGGAGAGGTGGCGCTGTCAAGCTGGCATATTAACGGCCTGATGGGCGACCTTCTGGACACCGGCCTAATTACAAGACGTATTTTTGCCCGCTGGCTGAATGACCGGCCGGAACTTAAGGCGGATTTAGAAAAGGAGCGGTACGTTTATGTAGATGCTGTGCTCGGCTCCCTTTTTATGGCTGATATTAGTGCTCTGATGGAAAGCGGTCTTTATGATGAAGAAGTCTTTCTTTATTATGAAGAAAAGATACTCGGATTTCAGCTAAAGAAAAAGGGATACGGGACGGTACTTCTTCTGAACCAGTCCTATGTACACCTTCATTCCGTATCTATTAATAAAAATGTGAAATCTATTTTAAAGAAGCAGGCAATTCTTCATAAGAGCAAGCTTCACTATTATAAAAACTATCTGGGGATCAACCAGTTCCAGGAATGTCTTGTAAAGGCTTTCCTGGCATTTCTCATGGCTGAGATCTGGTTTTTGACAAAGATCGTGGGATTGTCCTGGTAGATGAAACGCGGAAAGGGGGAAAAGATATGGTCTCGGTGCTGCTTGCATCCTATAACGGTGAAAAATATATACGGGAGCAGCTGGAATCTATTTTAAACCAGACGTTTTCCGGTCTATCCATCGTGATTTCCGACGATCTTTCTACAGACGATACCCCTGCCATTATCCGGGAATATGAAGAACGATATCCGGGCCGGGTGAGATGTCTTAGGAACAGCGAAAGATCCGGCAGTGCCCAGAATAATTTCTTCCGCCTGCTTAAGCTGGCAACTGATGAGTATATCATGTTGTGTGACCAGGATGATGTATGGTTGCCGGATAAGGTTGAGGTCACTTTAAGGGAAATGAAGAAGCTGGAAGCGGAATGGGGAGAAGAGGTACCGCTTCTGGTCCATGGCGACTTATCGGTAACCGATAAGGAGGGCAGCATTCTTCACAAATCAATGGCGGAATACCAGAAAATTGCGGTTCATGATAACCGGTTCAGCCATTATCTGGTTGAGAATAACATTACAGGGAATACAGTCATGATCAACAAGGCTTTTTTGGGATTCCTGGCTGATGTTCCCAGGGAATGCGTTATGCATGACTGGTGGCTGGGGCTTTTGGCAAGCTGTTTTGGAAGGATATCCTATATTGACCGTCCCCTGGTCCTATACCGGCAGCATGGAGAAAATCAGATGGGATCCAAAAGCGGCAGGGAGCAATATGCGGAGCGGATCCGCAATCAGGATTCGGTACGGGAAAATTACAGGAAAATGTTTGTGCAGGCTCAGATGTTTTTAAAACTTTATGGAAATGAGATGTCCACAGAGCAAAGAGTGATTCTGGAACATTTTATCGAACTGCCCGAAAAAAACAGGGCGGAAAAGATTTATACGATTTGGAAATACAAATTAATGAAAAGCACCCATATACGGACGCTGGGCCAGATGTTTTCCATCTGACCGGAAAATGGAGGATAACGCATGGACAACATAGAGGACATATTAGTGACGAGGGCTTCCATGCCTTCCTATGAAGAATTCATAGAAGAGATCAAGCCGATCTGGGAAACTGCCTGGATGACGAATATGGGAGAATTTCATGAAAAACTGATGGAGCAGTTAAAGGAGTATTTAAAGGTACAGAAGCTGCTTTTGTTTGTCAATGGACATATGGCTCTTGAAATGGCGCTTCAGGCCATGAATCTATCCGGTGAGGTGATCACCACCCCGTTTTCTTTTGCTTCCACCTCCCATGCCATTGTAAGAAATAATTTAACTCCTGTGTTCTGCGATATCCGGGAGGAGGATTATACCATTGATCCGGATAAGATTGAAGCGCTGATTACGGAAAAGACGACCGCCATTTTACCGGTTCATGTTTATGGAAATATCTGTGATGTAGATAAAATTGAAAGAATCGCGAAAAAACATAATTTAAAGGTAATTTATGATGCCGCCCATGCCTTTGGTGTAGAAGTAAATGGGAGAGGGATCGGGACCTACGGAGACGCTTCCATGTTCAGCTTTCATGCCACAAAGGTGTTTAATACCATTGAAGGCGGTGCTGTGACCTTTCAGGATCCGTCCTTAGAGATTTTGTTCAATTATTTAAAAAATTTCGGCATTACCGGCAAGGAGACCGTAGAGTACATCGGCGGCAATGCAAAAATGAATGAGTTTCAGGCGGCTATGGGTATCTGTAACCTTCGCCATGTGAATGCTAACATTGAAAAGCGCAGGCTTGTGACGGAACGGTACCGGAAACATTTGGCGGGAGTACCGGGAATCCATCTGATGAGCCCCAAAGAAGGGATCCGCCAGAATTATGCTTATTTTCCCGTAGCCTTTGACGGCTTCTCTTTAACACGAAATGAGGTATATGAGCTGCTGGCTGATCACCATATCTTTGCGAGAAAATATTTTTATCCTCTGATCACTGACTTTGAATGCTATCGGGAGCGGTTTTCAAATGTACATCTTCCTGTGGCAAAAAAAGCGGCAGACAGCGTACTGACCCTGCCTTTATATGCTGAACTTTCCCTGGATCAGGTCGACCGCATCTGCGCCATTATATTAGGTGCCAGATAGGAAGAAAGGAAGGCGGTACCCTTACAGGGATACCTATATGCCCTGGGAAACAGAGCGGAAAAGAGGAAATTATGAATACAGCACTGGTGACAGCGATTGGGTCATTTTCGGCGGATATAGTTATAAAAAACTTAATAAAAAGCGGTTTCCGGGTAGTTGGCTGTGATATTTATCCGGCAGAATGGATTGCAGATTCCGGGAATGTGGCATCCTTTTACCAGGTTCCCCTTGCAACAGACGAGAAACGGTATGTGAACTCCATCCTGAAGATATGCAAGGAGGAACAGGCAAAATTGTTGATCGTACTTACGGATGTGGAGGTTGACGTGTGGAACCGCTACAGGGACGAACTGGCTCTTGCTTCGGTGAAGTTATGTCTGTCATCGGAGGAAACCCTTCTCCTGTGCAGGGATAAAAGGAAGCTGCACCGTTTTCTTATGGAAAAGGGCATAGGTAACCCTATTCCCACTCTGGAGCTTTTAGAGGCCGACCCGCAGCACCTTTCCTATCCAGCGGTCATCAAACCCTTTAACGGGAGAAGCAGTCAGGGGCTCCGCTATATCCATTCCCTTGACGAGATGAATGGCTTTCTGGAATGCGGAGACACTGAGGGGCTGATCGTACAGCCCTATTATCAGGGAAGCATCATTACCGTGGACGTGGTAAGGCAGGCAGAAACAGGAAAGAGCGTTGCCGTGTGCCGGAAGGAGCTTTTGCGGACCCCAAATGGAGCAGGAACCTCGGTTCTGGTGTTTTTGGACCCGGTTCTGGAAGCCACATGCAGGGATATAGCCAATGCCCTAGATATCAATGGCTGCGTGAACTTTGAGTTCATTCAGACAGAGGATGGATCTTATCATATGCTGGAGTGCAATCCCCGTTTTTCCGGCGGCGTAGAGTTTTCCTGTCTGGCAGGATACGATTGTGTTACCAACCATTTAAGATGCTTTACCGGGGAGGCCATAGAACCCTTAAAAGAAATTACAGGCATGTATATTGCAAGAAAATATGAGGAATATATTATGGGAAGCAAAAAGCAACTCCCATAATCGGATGGACGGGCTAAAAAGCAGCCCTTTTATCTAAACTTGCGCAGCAAGTTCAGATAACTATATTATGGGAAGCAAAAAGCAACTCCCATAATCGGATGGACGGGCTAAAAAGCAGCCCTTTTATCTGAACTTGCGCATAAGTTCAGATAAGTTATATTACAAAAGCAGATGCAGGAAAGGGCGGATAGGAATGAACGGCAGTTCCGAATCAAACATAATGGCCAGCATTAATTGTGTGACCTTTAACCATGGGGCTTATATCAGGCAGGCCTTGGACAGCTTTCTCATGCAGAAGACGGATTTTGAATTTGAGATTCTGGTCCATGATGATGCTTCTACCGATGGAACAGGGGATATCTTAAGAGAATATGCTGAAAAATACCCGGATAAGGTGAAACCCCTCATACAGACAGAGAACCAGTATTCTCAGGGAATCGACAATATCAGCGGAGCGTTTAATTTCCCCCGGGTCAAAGGTAAATACATTTTCATGTGTGACGGAGATGATTATTGGACGACACCGGATAAGATGCAAAAGCAGGTGGATTACATGGAGGCCCATCCGGACTGCACCCTTTGTATACACAGTGCTAAAATCGAACTGGTGGGAAAGGCTCTGACAGAAAAACAGATGCGTCCATACAGGAGAAATCAAGTGATCACGCCGGAAGAGATCGTGGATAAGCCTTCCGGTTATGCCATGTCCTCCATGGCATTTCCATCCCGCCTTGTGAAAGAACTTCCGGATTATTACGTGGATTGCCCAGTGGGAGATACTCCACTGCAGATGATGGCGGCTGAAAAAGGGTACGGCTATTACATGGATGAACCTATGAGTGCCTACCGGGTGGGAGTAGCAGGCTCCTGGACCATGGAAGGAAAAAACGGAAATTACGCCAAAAAGCAGAAGATTTACTGGGAGCGGATGAAAAAGGTATATGAGGAATTTAACGCTGCCACAGAGGGCCGTTTAAAGGAAGCTGCAGATAGTGCGGCAAAACGGACTTATTATCATACCATGGTCAATACCAGGCAGTTTAAGGAGATCGTGAACCCGGAGTACACCAGGTATTATAAAGAATTGACGCCAAGAACCAGGTTCTTTATTCAGGCTGAGTACCGGGCTCCGGGAGCCTATGAGCTATTAAGGAAGATATTCCTGGGAAAGAAACGGTAAGGCAGCAAAAATATGGGCAGGATCCGGTATAATCCGTATCCTGCCCATGCATTTTATTATAAATTTATCTACCCAGGTTATCTTGCAATATTAGGATCGGTAGGATCCCAGGTCTGGGTTTCGGGTATGATCTGTTCAATGGCCGGTCTCTCATAGGGGCCTGGAACCGGTGATTCGTAAATCGTAACGGTAGTACCAATCGCACAGTGATCATATACCCACTTGGCATCTCCGGAGAGGAGCCGGACGCATCCCGCTGACTGAGCAATGCTCATATAATTATAAGTCATCGGATCCAGCGTCATATTGTTAGGTTTGCTGTACAGAATGGAATGAATTAAGAAGCCTTTCCAGATACGGGTTGCGTACTGGGTAAAGATTCCGTGATTCATATCCCTCCAGCGGTACTTTTCCGGAGTCTGGTATGTCCCAAGAGGGGTATCCGGTCCGGTAGAGGTCAAAAAGGATTTTAACGGAATAATAAAACCGTTGTTCCCATCTTTGGCGAAGATGGTCATGCAGTTCATGGTCTTGTTGATGCTGATGAGGAATGGTCCCTTAGCGCCGATAATTGGCTCTAAGTCAGAGAGCATTCTTCCGGACTCGTCAAAATAATATTTGTAGCCGTCAAGATACTGCCAGCCGGTCACCGGATAGGAATCCTGGAAATAGTAACGATCATTGCCTGCCCATGCCCAGCCGGTGAAGGATGTTCCATCGCCGTTAAAGTAACGGAGGCCGCCATCGATCAGCCGCATTCCGTCTGCAACGGCGGAAATCAGAGGCTTCTCCGTGGCATAAGGGAACTGGGAGTTCTTGGTGTAAAAGGCCATTCTCAGCCCTGTTATGTAATGACCGGTTCCCATGGTTCCTGTGGTGGTCCCATTTTTTGCCCAGTCCATGGTGGTCCCGTCTTCCAACTGTGCGGTATAATAGAGGTCGAACTGGTTATTCACATAACCGGAAAACCTCATCTGTACTGCTTCGATGTTTATGTCATTGGCATAGTTGGTAGTCTGCTGTCCGTTTAAAACCCATGGAGACCAGCCGGTGCTGGAGGTATAGGTCCGGTAAAGCACGTTTCCAACAATGTTGGTAAGAAAGGTGGACATCCCGTGAAAGCCCTGTCCGTTATTTGTGATCCATGCATCATTTACAAATGGCTGTGACCAGTTGCTGTCACCGACCATAACGGTAGTCTGGAGACGTGGGAAATTGGCCTTTAACGCTTCCTGAGCAGCTCTGGTGGCTTCATCTACCTCGCCGTCTTCACCGCCGCCTTCCCCTTCTTTTCCAATGTCTATACCGGCATTTGCCAAAGCGTTTTCCGCTTCATCTGTAGTTACGCCTTCCTGCGTCTGGGTGTTCGCCTGGTTCTGATCTTCAGACTGCCCGTCGCTCTGACTGATGGGGACACCATTCTTAAATCCCGGTCCATATGCTTCATCTGCCCATGCAAGGGAGGCCTGTCCGGAAACAAGAGCAGCCGTCAGGCAGAGAAGCGTCAGGCTTCGTGTCAGTTTACGCATAATTTAAAACCTCCTGAATTCTAAAAATGAAAATTATATTCCTTTATACTCTAACACAAGTAAGTTCAAAATGCTATATACGATTTACATTTATTGGGGAATATAGTACAATAAGGCGTAATTGTAAATTGGTAAAGCAAGGAGAAAAGCCAGTATGTACCAGGAAAATATGAAAAATAAGGTCCTTTCCGGTCTGTTCTGGAAAGTGATGGAAAACGGGGGTACACAGGGGATTCAGTTCCTTGTTTCGGTTCTGCTTGCCAGGATGCTGACACCGGCAGAGTCCGGGGAAGTCATGCTCATCATGATATTTATTACCATTGGAAATGTGTTTGTCCAAAGCGGTTTTAATACATCCCTGATCCAGAAACGGACGGTGGATGAGGCTGATTATTCCTCTGCATTTTATATCAGCGGAGCCATTGCTCTTGTTTTATATGTAATTCTCTTTTTTTCGGCTCCGGCCATAGCTTCTTTTTACGGACAGCCTGTTTTTACGAACGTGCTCCGGGTCCTTTCTGTGACCCTGTTTTTTGGTGCCGTGACCTCCGTACAGTCTGCTGTGGTCGCCAGGAATATGGAGTTTCGGAAGCTTTGTCTGGCAAGCCTTTTTGCCGCCCTTTGCTCCGGTATCATCGGCGTATTTCTGGCATACAGGGGACTGGGGCTGTGGTCTCTTGCCATGCAGCAGTTTTTCTACAGCTTTTTCTTAATGGTCATGCTGGTATTTCTGGTGAAGTGGAGGCCAAGGCTTTTGTTTTCCGTTAAGAAGGCGAAGGAATTGTTCTCTTATGGCTGGAAGATACTTTGTTCCGGCCTTATAGATACAGTATTTAATAATGTTTACGGGCTAGTCATCGGGAAATTATATAATTCCGCCATGATGGGGCAATACTCAAGAGGAAACCAGTTTCCTGCTCTGATTGCCAACAATCTTGGGGCGGCTATCCAGTCGGTCATGCTTCCGGCTTTTTCGGCCTGCCAGGAGGACAAGGATAGGTTAAAGCGCATGGTGAGAAGGTCCATTGTCACCAGCTCTTACCTGGTATTTCCCATGATGGCCGGCTTGATTGCTGTTGCTGAGCCTATGGTTAAGCTGCTTTTGACGGAACGGTATTTACCTTGTGTCCCCATGCTGCGGCTATTGTGCGTAGCTTATGCAACCTGGCCCCTACATGTGGCGAATCTGCAGGCCATCAATGCCATGGGGAAAAGTGAGATATTCCTCAGGCTGGAAATAATAAAGAAGGCAGTCAGCATGGCTGCTCTTCTGATCAGCATTCCCTTTGGGATATATACCATGGTTGCTTTAAGGGCAGTGACCGATTTCATCTGTACCTTTATCAATGCCTATCCCAATAAAAAGCTTTTAAACTACAGCTTTTTTGAGCAGTGGAAGGATGTACTTCCTTCTCTTTTCTTATCAGCGGTGATGTGCCTCTTCTCATACGGAGTACAATATGTAATAGAAGGAACACTCCTAACCCTGGTTGTACAGATACTGGTAGGAGTTGTTGTTTATGCAGGGCTTTCCTGGTTGTTCCGGCTGGAGGCTTTTTTGTACCTATGCCGTATTTCCGGGATCGTAAAAGAGTAGCCGGGGAGGTTTTAAGTTTACTTTTTAAGCCGGATATTGTAGAATAAAGGAACGTTGTGAGAAAATAACCGGTGGGTATACCATTATGCCCAAAGCCGTGGACAAATAAGAGGAAATTAAATGGAACGAAAAAATGTGGCCTGGAATATGATCGGAAGCCTGGTTTATGCCGGTTCCAGTATGATACTCACGGCCCTGGTCAACCATCTCATAGGAACAGAACAGGGAGGGATCTTTGGCTTCGCATTCAGCACATTTGGGCAGCAGATGTTTTTGGTGGCCTATTTTGGCATGCGGCCTTTGCAAAGCACGGATACAAGCCAAAGCTATACATTTACCGAATATCGTCTGGCACGGTTCGCCACCTGTTCCATGGCAGTCATTTTAGGAACCTGCTATATCATTTTTAATACCCTGTCTCCGTCGGCAGGCTATACGGTTCAAAAGGCGCTGGTGGTATTTTTGATGGTGCTTTATAAGGTGCTTGACGGGTTTGCAGATGTGTATGAATCGGAATTTCAGAGGAACGGGCGGCTGTATCTTACAGGACAGGCCATGGCATTTAGAACCCTGTTGTCTGTGTTTTGTTTTTTAGGAACCCTTGCTATTACAAGGGAGCTTGTATTTTCCTGCGTGGTTGCGGTCCTGTCCCAGGGAGCAGGAATCCTGCTGTTTGATAAACGAATGGCGGAGAGTGTCCCAGGAATGGTGTTTACCAGAACGCCCGGCAGGCAGTGGAAGCTTTTACAGGACAGTTTTTTACTGTTTTTATCCGTTTTTCTGGACGGGCTTATCTTTGCCATGGCAAAATATGCGGTGGATGCCCGGATGACTTCCACGGACAACGCTGTTTTTGTGGCTATTTTTATGCCGACTTCGGTCATTAACCTGGCTGCTAACTTTGTGATCCGCCCCTTTTTGACCAGGATGTCTTACCAGTGGGAGGAACGGAACTTTGTAGAATTTAAGACCGGCCTAAAGAAGCTTTCCGGAATCATATTCCTTCTTACGGTCATTGCCCTGGCAGGAGCCTGGGCGATTGGGGTTCCTGTACTGGGAGCCATTTCCAATGTGGAACTTAAACCGTATAAATCAGGACTTCTTTTCATTGTGCTGGGCGGCGGTTTCTTTGCGGTTATGAATCTGTTTTATTATGTGCTTGTTATCATGAAAAAGCAGAAGGGAATCTTTTTTGGCTATGTGCCGGTCTGCATTCTTTCCTTCTTTCTCTCCTTCTGGCTGGTGGGAGAGGGAGGGATCAACGGGGCGGCCTTCTCTTATATGCTGGAAATGCTGATTCTCATGCTTTGCTTTATGGGACAGGCAATCAGCATTTTTATTACTGAGGAACGTCATGCTGGCATACCGTTACACCCCGGAAACATGGGCGGTGCAGGGGTAAAAGAGAGAATGGAGCGGAAGAAATGATGGATAAGGTACTGGTAGTAATACCTGCATACAATGAGGCTTTAAATATTGAGCGCGTGGTAGGAGGCGTCATTGCGAACTATCCCATGTTTGATTATGTGATCATTAATGACGGATCTACCGATCAAACAGCAGATATCTGCAGAAGACATGGCTGGAAGATCATAGACCTGCCCATGAATCTGGGACTTGCAGGAGCGTTCCAGACCGGGCTTAAATATGCTCACAGGCGTGGGTACCGGTATGCCATACAGTTTGACGGGGATGGGCAGCACCGGCCGGAATATATCCTTCCCATGAAAGAGAAGATGGATGAGGGCTATGATATTGTTATCGGCTCCAGATTTATGACAGGGAAGAAACCCCATTCCATGCGGATGCTTGGGAGCAGACTCTTAAGCGGCTCCATATGGTTCACCACTGGGGTAAAGGTCAGTGACCCTACCTCCGGTATGCGCATGTTCAGCAGGAAGATGATCAAGGAATTTGCCGATGGCTTAAATTACGGTCCGGAACCGGATACGATCTCCTATTTGATCAGCCAGGGGGCTAAAGTAGCGGAAATCCCTGTGATCATGGATGAACGGATTCTGGGAGAGAGCTATTTAAATCCGGTCAATGCGGCCCGGTATATGGGAAAGATGCTGTTTTCCATATTGCTGGTACAGAGCTTCCGCATTAGGGACAGGAGATAAAGGAAGGGAGAACGAACATGACAGTTTTGCTTCGCTGCGTACTGATATGCGTTTCCATATTGCTTACGTTTTATGTACTTAGAAGAATACGCCATTCCAAGATGAAGATAGAGGATTCTATCTTTTGGGTAATGTTTGCCCTGCTTTTGGTGGTGTTCAGCTTATTCCCTCCATTGGCTGATTTCATATCACGGATGGTGGGAACCTACTCCACCGCCAATTTTATCTTTACCTTCATGATTTTTATCCTGTTGGTAAAGGTTTTCTTTCAGTCTGTCAAGATATCCCAGCTGGAGCGGAAAATGACGGAGCTGATCCAGATGCTTGCTCTGGACAGGGAAGATGCCAGGGAGAAGGAGGAAGGTCATCATGAAGCTCATTCTGAATAAAAAGGGATTGTGGCTTACGGCGGGAACCTGTTTTTTTCTCGCCTTTCTCTTTATAAAAACCTATGAGGAAACTATTGTGGGGATCCCCTCACCGGAATTTGAGGAAGTCCGCCGCTTTTATTGGTGGATCATCGTGTTTGGTTGTGGATTTCTGGCGTGTCTGGGAGCAGTTTTGTGGATCGTTAAGACTCCAGCCTTCTTATTGTTTCCAGGGACCGTGGTAGTTCTAGGGCTGTTTTATATGCTGGTTCTGACCCCCTTTTCAACGCCCGATGAGGCGGCCCATTTTACCAGCGCTTACCGGCTCTCCAGCCAGCTTATGGGAAAACCGGCGGTGGCAGATGACTCCTTTCTTTCCCATGCAACAGAGGAGGAAAAGGAGAGGATCAGCCGGGGAGCCAATGTTCTGGTGAGGAGCGGAGACGATGCTCCAGGACTTTATACCAGTGTGGGACGGGCCACATACAACCTGGTCCTTAAGGAGATGTTTTCCCTTGATAACAGCCAGGGAATGACGGTCCGCTATGAAATACCGGTGAACACTACGCCTGTGGTTTACTTACCCCAGGCCCTTGGGATCTGCCTTGCCAGGCTGCTCCATCTGGGATACATCCCTTTGGTATATCTTGGCAGGCTGTTCAATCTTCTTGCTTTTGCAGGTATGGCAGCTCTGGCTGTGAGGATCATGCCATTTAAAAAAGAGCTTATCATGACGGTATCGTGTCTTCCCATGACCCTTCATCTGGCAGCTTCCTTTTCCTATGATACGGCCTTTATCGGCCTGTCCATGCTTTTTCTGGCCTGGTGCTTTTACTTAGCCTTTGAGAAAGAGAAAGTGACCGTAAAGGATACGGTTCTTTTGGCGCTTTTGCTGATCCTTCTGGAGCCTGGAAAGATCGTTTATCTGCCGGTGGCCGGGATCTGCCTGTTTATTCCTTCTTCTAAATTTAAGTCAAAAAGGAATTACTGGATCTCTGTCTTAAGCGTTATAACTGCAGTCGTTCTGGCGGTGTTCTTGGTAAACCGACTGGTCCTTTCTGCGTGGGCGACCACAACGGAAAGCTATGTGGGCTGGAGTGAAGCGGCAGGATATACACTGCAGGATGTGTGGGAACAACCTTATCGTATCTTTCAGGTATATTATGAAACCCTTGTGACCCAGTTTGATTATTATCTGACTACGATGCTTGGAGGATTTCTGGGCAATTTGGACCCGAACCTGACCGTGCCTCCCTTCTGTCTCATGATTTTGTGGTATGTGCTCTTTGTCAGTGTGATAAGGAGAGATGGGGAAGAAGCTCCTATATCTGGCGGACAGAAGCTATGGATGGTCATTCTGGTGTTTTTAAGTGCCTGTCTGGTTCTTGCCTCCATGCTTTTAGGATGGACGCCAAGGGAGCTTACCTATATAACAGGTGTCCAGGGAAGGTATTTTATCCCCCTGCTGCCCCTTGTGCTGTTGGTTGTATTTGATAAACGCCTGGTCATAAACATGGATTTAAGGAAAAGTGCATGGTATCTGGAATGCTTTGTGAGCATCTATGCCCTGATACGCATCTGTTCCACGGCGTGTCTGCGCTACTGATTCATGCGAAGGCAACGAGCCAAATGAATGCTCGCTTGATCTAGGCGGCTGCTCGCGGTGTATTTAACTGGAAGGTAGGAAATTGCAATGGAAGAAAAAAGGCAGGAAGAATCCGTTGATGTGATTATTCCCGTATATAAACCGGATGAGAAATTACAGCTTTTGCTGAAACGCCTGGGGGAACAGTCATACCCTATCCGGCGGATCATCATCATGAACACGGAACGGTCCTATTGGAAGGATGAGGAATATGACTGGGTTCCCAATCTGGAAGTACACCATGTGGCAAAAGAGGAATTTGACCATGGCGGTACCAGAAACCAGGGAGCCGGCTATTCTGAGGCAGATATTATGGTATTTATGACCGATGATGCTGTTCCGGCTGACGGGAATTTAATAGGAGCGCTGGTAAGTGGTCTTGATCAGACAGGAAAAAATGGAGAAAAGGTGGTCATGGCCTATGGTAGGCAGCTGCCGAATCCTGACTGTGCCCTGGCGGAGCAGTATACCCGTTCCTTTAATTACCCGGAACAAAGCCGGGTGAAAACAGGCGGGGATCTAAAGGAGCTGGGAATCAAGACCTTTTTTGCCTCAAATGTCTGCTGCGCCTATGACCGGGCTGCATTTTTGGAGGCCGACGGATTTATTAAACGGACTATTTTTAATGAGGACATGATTTATGCAGGAAATGCGGTAAGACACCGGGGGCAGGCGGTAGCCTATGCAGCCGATGCAAACGTGTACCATTCCCATAATTACGGCTGTATCACCCAGTTTAAACGTAATTTTGATCTTGCGGTATCCCAGGCTGACCACCCGGAGGTGTTTAAGGGGATCCGCTCGGAAGGCGAGGGGATCCGTCTTGTGAAAAAGACCTGCGCCTGGCTTGTAAAAGTAAAAAAACCATGGCTCATTCCCGGAGTAATTGTAAAGAGCGGTTTTAAATATATGGGATTTCTTATGGGAAAACGGTATCGCAGCCTGCCAAAGAGGCTGGTTTTAAGCTTTACTATGAACAAGGAATATTGGAAAAGAGAAAGATAAAACACAGAGAAAAGCAGCCTGGTAAAAAGCCGGACTGCAATGATGTAAAAAATAGGCTCAAGATATACTTTGAGCCTATTTTCTATTATATGGTTATTCGGTATGGTGCAGCCTTTGACTCCGCATTTGGGTATTCATGGAGCGCATGGGGATTCGTCATATCAATCCTCAAATATAGGTTCGATACGCTCCATAATTAGTCCGATCCTGTCCTTGGCGTCCGGCATAAAAAGAGAAGCGATAGAAACAACCATCTTTTTCTCTGTATTGATGTAAATTACGTTTCCCCCGTCTCCCAAAGCTGCATAGACAGGTTCTTTATCATCAAATATCCACCACAGGTAGCCATAAGACAGCTGATCCAGCCTGATATGCTCCTTTGTGCTTTCTTCTATCCATTTCTTTGATATAATTTTTTTGTTTTCCCATATTCCGCCGTTTAAATACAATTGGCCAATTTTTGCCATATCCGAAGGCGTCAGGAAGAGCCCCCAGCTTGCCGTGTTTACCCCTTGTGGATCAACGACCCAACCGCTGGTGTTTTTATCATTCATAACGGCGATATGCTCTTCTTTATTACGCAGTATCACATTGCGAGTAACCTTGATTCCCAGCGGCGAGAATAAATTCTCTGCTGCGAAATCAAGTACCGGCTGCCCCGTCGCTCTCACGAGAATGCCTGACAAGATATGTGTACCTATGATGGGAGAATACATGAATTCTCCTGTATATTTCTCGCCTCCCAAGAAATCAAGGGCGGCATTTACCCAGTTATCGCTGGCGAAAAACTCCTCGTATGGCTCAGACTTATATTTATATGGGGCCGTCATGGTAAGCAAATTCTTAAGCGTAATTCCTTGTATTGTTTTTTCGCCTGCTTTAACAGTGTAATCCGGGAAAAAGTCTAATACCTTCTGGTCTGCACTTTTGATAAAGCCCTTATCAACAGCGATACCAATCAATACAGAAAATACGCTCTTTGTCACCGAAAAAACATGAACGGCATTGTCAGCGGTATATCCATTAAAATAGTTTTCATATAGTTTTACACCATTTTTTTGTACAAGTATGCCTGCGATATTGCTATAGTCACTGCTAATCGTCTTTTCAAGCTCTTTCATTTTTTCCTGATTCATATAATTTCCTCCTTTAAGTTATAAAGGATATCCTTAAGATTAGGATAGGTCAATTAAAAATCAATTGCAAGACCTATTTCTAAATAATTAAAATATTAACAATTATGATAACTTTTCTGTCAGTCCGGTTAAAATCAGCCTGTTTTCCATTTATTTTTTCCCCGTGATTTAGTATAATGGTTCTAGTGCTATATGAAAAAGGGGATAACCATGGATAACAGAAAGAAAAGCCTGCTGCTGCTGGTTCTGGGGGGATTGTCCAGTATCGTATTTCTTACGCTTTTGACCACCTCCTTTTACGGATTCGTGTTAAAAAGGATCGGGGTTGAACATGCGGAAAATACCAGAACCTACCGGTACCACTATGTCATGATCATCAATGACCTGGATTCTCATTTTTGGAATGACGTGTACCAGAGCGTACGGAAAGAAGCGGCCTTACACGATGCTTATGTGGAACTTAAGGGAAGGAATCAGTCATCGGAATATAATGCTGTGGATTTTATGGACATGAGCATAGCGGCAAAGGTAGATGGGATCCTTTTGGAATTTACGGGAGAAGAGAAGCTGGAAGAACGGATCAATGAAGCGGCTGCAAAAGGAATACCTGTGGTAACGATATTAAACGATGCTCCTGCTACGGACCGGAAAAGCTATGTTGGAATTAATTCCTATGAGCTGGGGCAGGAATATGGTAATCAGATTTTAAAGATTTTACCCCAGGATTCCCGGAAGGCCAGAGTGATGATGCTCCTCCATGACAATTCCATTGACAGCAACCAGTCCCAGATTTTTAATCAGATCAACAACCGGATGGTCACTTCAAGGGAAACTATGGACCGGATTAAGGTGGAAGAGATCAAGATCCCATCCGGACGGGCATTTGAAGCTGAGGAAATTGTGCGCAACTTATTTCAGAACCCCCAGGGTCCCCCGGACATTATTGTCTGCATGGATGAGGTGGATACGGAGGCCGTGTATCAGGCGGTCATAGACTATAACAGCGTAGGTAAGACACAGGTCATCGGCTATTATAAATCAAAGGCAGCCTTAGAGGCGGTGAGAAAGGGGACGATGGCTATGACTCTTTACATTGACACCGACCAGATGGGGAAATTCAGTGTGCAGGCTCTTACCGAATCCATACATGACGGGAGGACCAATTCCTTTTACAGCGTGGACCTGCAGTTTGTGACAAAGGAAAATACGTCAGATTTCATGAGTAATTAGTGGAGCAGCTATGAAAAATAAATGGAAACACCTATGGGAAAACTTACCGATTGCCCGCAAGCTGTTTTTGGAAGTTGCGGTAACGGCAGCCACGCTTTTTGCCAGCAATTTATTCATCTACGCCCAAATCAACCAGATGGTGGAGCGTATGAATTCTGTATACATAAGCAATGTGAATCTCAATGAGCTGTCGGATGTTTTTTCCGATGTACAGAATTTCATGTACAAATACTTGCAGGTAAAGGATTCCGAGTCCTTAACCGATTATTACCGGGCGGAGCAGGATTACAGGAAGCTGTTAGAGGGGCTTAATGTTGCGGTAACGGATAATCAGATTCAGATCCTGGAAAAAAATATCCGCAACATGTCGGATAGCTATCTGGCCATCACAGATGAGACAGTACAGGCCAAGCGGGGGCAGAATGTAGAAAAGTATAAAAGCTCTTACGAATCAGCTCTAAAGCTTTACCAGTTCATCAACCGTGACATTTCAGTCTTAAACAGCCGGCAGTTTAAAAACAATTCCGCCAGCTATCAGACCCTGCAGGCCGCCCTTCAGTATCTGGAGGTCATAAGTACTGTGATCTTAATGATCGTGATGGTCATAAGCCTGACGGTCATGATGATGATGACAAAGGATATCGTTACACCGCTCACCAACTTAGCTCATACGGCAAAGCTTGTAGGGCAGGGAAATTTCCATGTAAAGGTACCATCCTTAGGTACCGGAGATGAACTGGGGATCGTAACCGGAACCTTTAATCAAATGGTGGACAGTTTGGACGAGTATGTGAATAAAATTAAGGAGAGCGCGGAAAAAGAGCAGGAGATGAAGGAGCGGGAGCTTTTAATGGAAAACCACTTAAAGGAAGCCCAGTTAAAGTATCTTCAGTCCCAGATCAATCCCCATTTTCTTTTTAATTCCTTAAACGCCGGAGTTCAGCTGGCTATGATGGAGGATGCAGAGAAGACCTCGGTATTTATGGAAAAGATGGCGGACTTTTTCCGCTATAATGTAAAAAAGAGTTCAAAGGATGCCACCATCCGTGAAGAGGTGGATGCAGTGGAGAACTATGTTTATATATTGAATGTTCGTTTTGCAGGTGATATCCGATACCATTCAAAGCTCGATGAGGAGGCAATGGATTTTTCCATTCCAAGCATGATTTTACAGCCCCTGGTGGAAAATGCGGTGAACCATGGGATCCGGAATATCGAACGGCCGGGAGAAATTTATCTGACCGTAGAGAACCTTGAGGAGAAAATAGAAATCCGCATCAGGGATAATGGGGCTGGAATGGAAATGGAAACCCTTGAAAGGATCCTGGCCGGAGGACAAGCCGCGGAAGGGGGGAATTCTACCGGGATCGGTATTCACAATGTTATATCCCGGTTGGAGCTTTATTATAATGATGACGGTATTTTCCATATGTTCAGTGATGGGAAGGATAAAGGAACCACTGTGGTATTAAGGATTCCAAAAAGAGAGGGAGATGTACATGTTTCGCATACTAGTAGCTGATGATGAGGGGATCATGCTGGAATCCATCAGTCATATCATAAGGTCCAATTTCGGCAGTGATTGTGAGATTGTCTGTGTCAAGACAGGCAGGGCAGTCATTGAACAGGCCGGCTCCTTCCGGCCAGATATTGCATTTGTGGATATACAGATGCCTGGATTAAACGGAATCCAGGCAATCAGGGAGGTGCGTAAATTCAATCCTTCCGTTGTATTCATTATCATAACAGCCTATGATAAATTTTCTTATGCCCAGGAAGCGGTGAACTTAGGGGTCATGGAGTTTATCATGAAGCCGGTCAATAAAAAGAAGATCCTGGATGTGTGCGTAAAGGCCATGCACCAGGTGGAGGAGGCCAGGCAGAAGTTAAGCGATGATTTAAAGATCAGGGAAAAGCTTGAGATTGTAATTCCCATGATCGAAAGCGGGTTCATCTACAGTGTGCTTCAAGAGGATCTGGAGCTTTCTAAGAACGGATACATTGAAATGCTGGACATAAAAAGCCCTTATGGCTTTATGATTATTCTGGAATTCGGGGACAGCATTGAGGGAGGGAACATGACCAATGCCATAGGGGTCAGTGTCCGGGTGAACAAATATTATCCCATGGTCAGAGAGATTGTAAAGGATTATTTTGATTGTGTCATGGGGCCTGCCATGGGAAACCGGCTGGTGCTTTTCCTATCCTTTGAACAGGAAAAGGTACGGTATGAGGAGCGGGTGGAAATCATTACAAGGACCCGGAATATGATCTATAAGCTGGAAAGCACCACAGATATCAAGTGCAGGGGAGGGATCGGTTCTGTAAAACCTCTGGAAGGGATCAGGGACTCCTATAAAGAGGCCTTAAAATCCTTACGGGACAGCGACAGCCATGTAGTGCATATCACGGACATCCCGGCAGTGGCTGATTATGACGGAGAATATCCCCTGGACTTAGAAAACCAGTACCTTCAAAGGGGGACAAAGGCGGACCGGGAAGGAACGTTGTCCTGTGCCGGTGAATTTTTTGACTGGATGCTGGTTCACGACGGAAATGTGAGGTCCAATATTGAGGTAAAGATACTGGAGCTGGTCATGAGGCTTGAGAGACGGGCTTTTGAGGCAGGGAATGTCCGTTATGGTTTCCGTTATCGGGAGAACTACTTAGAAGAACTGAAAGAAGCCGCCGATACGGATGCGCTTAGACGCTGGTTTTTAAATAAGACAAGGGAGGTATGTGAAAACATCAGCACTTCAAGGGAGAAAGAATATGAAAATGTGGTTTCCAGAGTTAAGAGTTATATTGATGAGAATTATGCCAAGGACATTTCTCTTGACGACGTTTCCCGAATGGTTGACATAAGTCCTTATTATTTCAGTAAATTATTCAAGCAGGAGGTGGGAGAGAACTTTATAGAGTATGTAACCAGAACCAGGATTAAAAACGCCAGGCGTCTTCTGGAAGATTCCAGATACAGCATTAAGGAGGTATGTATTATGTCCGGCTACAGCGATCCCAATTATTTCAGCCGGATATTCAAAAAGTATGAAGGGATGACGCCAAGCGAATATAGGGAGAGGTAAGTGTTATGAAAATGGGTCGAGGGAGATTGTTACTGGTGGTGATACTCTGTTGTGCCTTGACGGCGGGCTGTGTAAATACCAAGGCAGAGGCAGAGACCGAGGTATCGGCAAAGGTCGGGGATAGGCCCTTGCAGATCGGGTTAAGTATTGATTCTTTTGTGATCGAGCGGTGGATTAGGGACCGGGATGTTTTTGTATCAACCGCAAAGGAACTTGGGGCAGAGGTTAATGTACAAAATGCAAACGGGGATGTAAACGAACAGATCGAACAGATAAAGTACTTTATAAAAAAGCAGATGGATGTAATCGTAGTGGTGGCAGGGGACTGCGAAGCTTTATCCGATGTTATGAAAAAGGCAAAGGAGGCGGGAATCAAGACCATGAGCTATGACCGCCTGATCCAGAATGCGGACAGCGATATGTACATATCTTTTGACAACAGGGAGGTCGGAATACTCATGGCGGAAAGCCTGTTAAGAGACATTCCTGAGGGAGGTAAGATTTTTATGATCCAGGGTCCTGAAACGGATTATAATGTGGCATTGGTCCGGGAGGGTTTTGATTCGGTAATAAAAGGGAGAAATCTGGAAGTGGTTTATAAAAGCAACTGTGAGGGCTGGCTTTCCGAGCATGCCTTTGACTATGCCAAAGAAGCGCTGGAAGAGCATCCGGATGTGAAGGGGATCATGTGCGGAAATGACGATTTGGCGACCCAGGTATTCCGAGCCCTGTCTGAGGACAGAATGGCAGGAAAAGTCTGCCTGGTAGGCCAGGATGGAGATCTGATGGCCTGTCAGAGGATTGTGGAAGGAACCCAGAATATGACAGCCTTTAAATCCGTGGAGGAAGAAGCCAGAATCGCAGCGGAATACGCGGTAAAGCTTGGGAAGGGAGAGCCTTTGGAAGGTATTGTGACAACCATTGACGATGGAACTTATGATGTTCCAAGTCTTGAGTTAAGGCCGGTTGCAGTTACCAGGGAAAATATGGATTCCGTTATCATTCAGGGAGGATTCCATGGTAAGGAAGATGTATACCTGAATGTGAAACAGCAGTAATGTTTTCTTGTCGTGAAAAAGTCCTGATTATTCAGGGCTTTTTTTTGTAATCCCTTATGGATATCTCCCGGGATGCACTTTAAGTATCTGATCAAATGCGCCTGTTGGGAATATATCATAATAAAAATGTTGTTATGCCATACTTTTTAGTCATTTTACAAAATGATTGAATTGTAATAAAATAAAAACATATTAAATATATACAAAAAAATAAAAGGAGAGAAAACAATTATGGCTGTAAAGTATATTCCGGAACCATTCAGAATTAAAATGGTAGAGCGAATTAAAATGTTAACTCGAGAGGAACGCATTGAAAAAATCAAAGAGGCTAAGTATAATATGTTTGGGTTAAGGGGCGAAGATGTTTATATTGACCTTTTAACCGACAGCGGAACCAATGCTATGAGTGATGACCAATGGTCAGGCGTTATGAAGGGTGATGAAGCATATGCCGGTTCATCCAGTTACTATAAATTATTTGATGCCGGTAAGGATATATTCGGTTATGATTTTATACAGCCGGTTCACCAGGGCCGTGCTGGTGAGAAGGTACTTTTTCCTATTTTCCTTTCCAAAGGCAAATATGCTATTTCCAATATGTTCTTTGATACAACAAGAGCTCATGTAGAATTGGCAGGAGCCAGAGCCATCGACTGTGTGGTAGAAGAAGCAAAAAATCCTTCTGTAAGAGCTCCCTTTAAAGGCAACATGGATGTTGTTAAATTAGAAAGACTGATCAATGAACTTGGTGCTGAAAATGTTGGTCTTGTTGTAATGACGATTACGAACAACTCAGCGGGCGGTCAGCCTGTATCCATGGCTAACATGAGAGAGGTATCAGAAATCTGTAAAAAGTATCATATTCCTCTTAATATCGATGCTGCAAGATATGCTGAAAATGCTTTTTTCTTAAAGCAGCGGGAAGAAGAATGCAAAGATATGTCCATAAAAGAGATTGTCAACAAAATCTTCAGCTATGGCGATATGTTTACGATGTCTGCCAAAAAGGATACCATCGTAAATATCGGAGGTCTGATTGGAGTTAAGGATGGCAATTCACCAATAATATTAAAAGTGAAAGCAAACTGTATTTCTTTCGAAGGATTTTTTACTTATGGGGGACTTTCCGGACGCGATCTTGAAGCCCTGGCAATTGGACTTTACGAAGGAATCGACGAAGACTTCTTAAGATACCGCATCGGCCAGATGGAATACCTGGCAGCTAAATTAGATGATGCAGGAATCGCTTACCAATCCCCGGTTGGGGGTCATGGAGTCTTTGTAGATGCGGCAGAATTTTTCCCGCATATCCCATATAATGAATTCCCTGCTCAGGTGCTTGCAATAGAGCTTTACAAAGAGGCTGGAATCCGTACCTGTGACATCGGTTCTTTTATGCTGGGTAATGACCCTGATACCGGAGTTCAGCTTCATTCCGAGTTTGAATTTACCCGCTTTGCGATTCCACGCCGTGTTTATACACAGGCACATATTGACATTATGGCAGATGCATTAATCGCAATCAAGCAAAGAGCGTCCGAAATTGAACGAGGATACCGCATCACCTGGGAGCCGCCGATTTTACGTCACTTCCAGGCATCTTTGGAACCCATCGAATATTAGATGATATCCGACATCAGGGGGTATTTACTATGCGTGATCAATGGAATAGCAGAACAGGATTTTTATTTGCAGCAATTGGGGCTGCGGTAGGATTAGGTAATTTATGGAGATTTCCGTTTCAAGCTTATAAAAATGGTGGAGGAGCATTTTTTCTTCCATACTTTGTAGCTATTATTACATGTGCCGTTCCCTTAATGATCATGGAATACACCTATGGTCGGAGAATACGTGGTGGTTCCACAAAGGCATTTGCCAAACTGAAAAAAAAGTTTGAGATTATTGGCTGGGTACAGGTTATGGTACCGATCGTAGTCATGATGTTCTACAGCACCATTATTTCCATATCTGTGGTCTTTATGATCTACTGTATCGGTCATGCCTTCGGTATGGTAAACTGGATGAGCAATCCAGGACCACTCTTAGGTGCTATTACCGGGCAGGCCCGGAATGCCTTCGACTTTGCAAGCGGTTTCAGTCTTTATATGCTGGGTGCAGTGGTTGTCGTATGGTTTGCAAACTGGGCCATCGTCCGGCAGGGAATTTCCGGAGGTATTGAAAAAGCCTCAAAGATATTTACACCTCTGCTCATGATTCTTATGATAATTTTTATGATTAATTCCATGAGGTTAGAGGGGGCCAGTATTGGGTTAAATGCGTTATTTACACCTGATTTTTCTAAAATTTTAAACCCCAGTATATGGGTTGCAGCATATGCACAGGTGTTTTTCTCCACCACACTTGCAGTGGGTGTTATGATTGCATATGGCTCTTATCTGGGAGAAAAACAGGATATCGTAAACAACTCGTTTATCACGGTACTGTCAAACAGCTCGTTTGATATTATTGCAGGGATTACCGTATTTTCAACCCTGGGATTTTTGGTCAATAAACAGGGAGTTTCTTTTGACTCGTTTGGAAACGGAGCCGGAGTTGCTTTTATCGCATTTCCTATCGCAATTTCAACCATGTCATCTAATATTGTGGTTCAGGGCATTTTAGGATTTTTATTCTTCTTCTGCTTATTTATTGCCGGTATTTCCTCCAGTATTTCTATGCTTGAGGCATTTAATACCGCAGCCCTGGATAAATTTAAGATTTCACGTAAAAAGCTAACAGGCATCATATCCATCGTCGGTTTTATTGGAAGTGCCACCTTTGCTACATACTGCGGATTCAATTTTATTTTGGATCTTGTGGATTCTTACGTGGCAAACTATATAATTGCTACTCTTGGACTGGTGGAAGTGATTGCAATCAGTCACATTTATGGTACGGAGAAACTCCGGGAAGATGCAAACCAATATTCTGACTTCAAGGTCGGTATATGGTGGGATTATTTACTAAAATATTTTACGCCGATATTGCTTGGAATTACCGTCATTACAAACTTTGTATCCGGTATTATGAAGATGTTTGGTATGGATTCTGTAACCTTGTTGTCAAATGTTGTGTTCGGCTGGGGAACTGTTGTACTTATGATCGGTGTTGCCATTGTGTTCAGTAAACGCCCATGGCAAGTTGAAATTGAATAACTAAGGGGGAATTACTATGAATCCATTTGCATTGGCTATGATGATTGTTGGCTGTTCTGTTGTATGGGGTGGGCTGTTTCTATGTGTTGGCATAGCCCTGACTAAAAAACCAGAGAATAAATAAGACAAAAAATCAAAAGGGATATTGCAAAACTTACCAGGTTAGTCGGGCAATATCCCTTTGTATATTTGTTAACTGTCTTTTAGAGAAGCCAATCCAAGAAAAATATTTATAAAAGGATTCTCATTGGATCTCTGGTACATGGCAACAAAATTCCCGGGATCAAAATCCTTTAAATTAATAGCTTTCACATTCGGTGTTAAATGCTTGGTACATATACTCGGTAAGAATGCCACACCAAGCCCGGATTCTACCATTAATATCTGTGATTCCAAGCTGTTTGCATTAATAATATCTTTAATATTAAGACCGGCAGTCATCGTAAATTGTCTTAAAATATCCAGGGAGCAGGGACCTGAATCTTCACTTAAAGTAATTAACGTACAATCATTAAGTAAATCAGCTGATATGGTATCATACTGAGCAAGGGGATGCTTTTTATTTACAATGATATACATGGTAGAGGGGAAAACCTGCTTTACTACCGTCTCATCCTGTGATACAAAAGCGGGACTAAACGGAAGAGTGAAGACGATATCTAACTTTCCTGCCTGTAAGTATGTTATAAGGTCGTTATAACTATACTTGGCAACCAGGACATCAATATCCGGATAAAGGGTTCGAAACTCAGAAACTACCTGCGCTATTAAAATATGCTCATAATGACCAAAGCCAATTTCTAATACTTTGGGATGCAGCTTAGCCGTCTTTTGGGTTTGGGAGATCATATCATTGTACAGGTCTATTACCTTTAAAGCCTTGTTATAAAAAACTTCTCCGGCAGATGTAAGCAAAACAGACCTATTATTACGTATTAATAAGACAACTCCCAGTTCTTCTTCGATCGATGCAATCTGGCGGCTCATTGCTGTTTGCACCATGTGGTGTTCCTGGGCAGCTTTTGTAAAATTTTTATGTTTTACAACTGAGACAAAATAAGATAATTTTCTGATTTCCATATAATCACCATATCTTTTCAATGAAATATAATATGCCTGATTGAGATACATTATAAGAAAAACTTATACCATTCCTATTTTAGCAAGATGTCTGAAAAATTGCAACCTTAAGTCGTAATTTCCTCTCTGTTGGCAGCAATTGCTATGCCAGCTTCAGTAGCATTTTCTTGACGCGAAAAAGTCCTGTGCATTCAGGGCATTTTTTTTTCTGGATTAATCAGTGCTATTGATTCGCAAACAAGTCCTGTTCTATTCGTGATAAGATAAAACTGTCAGCAAAAACAAAAATTGGAGGAGGAAGAGAAACATGAAACGAAAATTTTTAGCGGCTGCAATGGCCCTTGCCTTAACGGCAGGAATGCTTTCCGGATGCGGGAGCTCTACAAGCTCTGCACCGGAGAACAAGGAGACCCAGACAACTGCGGCAGCCACTACAGAAGCTGCCAAAGCAGCTGAGACCAAAGCAGAGGAAACTAAAGCAAAGGAGGGGAATGGAACCTTAGTCGGAGTCGCCATGCCCACCAAGGATTTACAGAGATGGAACCAGGATGGAACTAATATGAAGAAGGAACTGGAAGAAGCCGGCTATAAGGTGGATTTACAGTATGCCAGCAATGATGTCCAGACCCAGGTATCCCAGGTGGAGAACATGATCTCCAACGGCTGCCAGATATTAGTTATTGCTTCTATTGACGGAAGCTCTTTGGGAGAGCCTTTAAGCCAGGCCAAAGCCATGGGGATTCCAGTTATTTCCTACGACCGTCTGATCATGAACTCTGATGCGGTTACATATTATGCTACCTTTGATAACTATAAAGTCGGACAAAAGCAGGGTGAGTACCTGGTAGAGGCTCTGGATCTAGAGAAAGCAGCAGATCCTAAGAACATAGAGCTGTTTACCGGTGATCCGGCTGATAACAACTGTAACTTCTTCTTTGGCGGTGCCATGGATGTCCTTAAAAAGTATATTGACAGCGGAAAGCTTGTAGTAAAATCCGGCCAGACTGCTTTTGAGCAGGTAGCAACCGCTAACTGGGATTCAGAGAAATCCCAGAACCGTATGGATACTATTATCGCAGGTAACTATTCTGACGGAACCGTATTGGACGCTGTCCTCTGCTCCAACGACTCCACTGCTCTTGGTGTGGAGAATGCCCTGGCTTCTTCCTATACCGGAAAATACCCGGTCATCACCGGTCAGGACTGTGATATCGCCAACGTAAAGAACATGCTTCAGGGAAAACAGGCCATGAGTATCTTTAAGGATACCCGTACCCTTGCCTCTCAGGTAGTAAAAATGGTGGATTCTGTTATGCAGGGCGGAGAAGCTGAGATCAATGATACCAAATCCTATGATAACGGAACCGGAATTATCCCAACTTATCTGTGTGACCCAGTGGTTGTAACGGTTGATAACTATAAAGATATGTTAATTACTTCCGGATACTACACGGAAGACCAGTTAAAGTAATAGAAATTATTTTCTTATGGGGACGGCTTCTTAAAGATATAGAGGCCGTCCTTAAGAAATGACGGCAAGGGAGGGATATTCTTGGCAAAAATACTTTTGGAAATGAAGAGCATAACCAAGACATTTCCAGGCGTTAAGGCTCTGGATAATGTAAACCTTCAGGTAGAGGAAGGTGAGATCCATGCCCTGGTGGGTGAAAATGGAGCTGGCAAATCTACCTTGATGAACGTGCTCAGTGGCATTTATCCCTATGGTACCTATGAGGGAGATATTATTTATAACGGTGAGATCTGCAAATTTAACCGTATCAGTGACAGTGAACAAAAGGGAATCGTCATCATTCATCAGGAGCTGGCTCTTGTCCCCTATATGACGATTGCAGAAAACATGTATCTGGGAAATGAAAAGGGGAAAAGGTACGCGATCAACTGGAATGAAACCTATGGAGAGGCGGACCGGTACTTAAATACAGTAGGACTTATGGAATCTTCCCATACTTTAATTAAGGATATCAGCGTGGGAAAACAGCAGCTGGTGGAGATTGCAAAGGCACTTGCAAAGAATGCCAGGCTTTTGATCCTGGATGAGCCTACCGCATCCTTAAATGAAGATGATTCCAAAGCGCTTCTGGAGCTTTTGTTAAAATTCAAATCAGAGGGATTAACCTCTATTATTATTTCTCATAAACTGAATGAAATTGCCTATGTGGCGGATAAGATCACAGTCATCCGCGACGGCTCAACCATAGAAACACTGGACAGGAAAAAGGATACCATTACCGAGGACCGTATTATCAAAGGCATGGTAGGGCGGGAACTGGTGGACCGTTTTCCCAAACGAGATGACGTGAGGATCGGTGAAAAGGCCATGGAGGTGGAGCACTGGAATGCCTGCCATCCTCTGTATTCGGACCGGAAGGTGGTAAATGATGTCTCCTTTTATGTGAGGAAAGGAGAGGTCGTGGGAATCTGCGGCCTGATGGGCGCCGGAAGAACAGAGCTTGCCATGAGCATTTTCGGAAAGAGCTATGGCGTCAATATCTCTGGGAAGGTCCGTATCAAAGGGCAGGAAGTGGCGTTAAACTCTGTCCGGGAAGCCATACGCCATAAGCTTGCCTATGTCACCGAAGACCGGAAAGGCAATGGCCTGATCCTTGGAAATCCTATTAAGATCAACACGACCCTTGCAAATATGCAGGCGGTCAGCCGCCGCTCCATTATTGATAAGGATAAGGAGTTTGCTGTGGCAGAGGATTACCGGGATAAGTTAAAAACCAAGTGTCCCACTGTGGAACAGAATGTAGGGAACTTAAGCGGCGGAAACCAGCAGAAGGTCCTCCTTTCAAAATGGATGTTTGCAGAGCCGGATATTCTGATTTTAGATGAACCCACCAGAGGGATCGACGTGGGTGCAAAATATGAAATATACTGTATCATCAACCGCCTGGCTGCGGAAGGCAAATCTGTCATCATGATATCGTCAGAGCTTCCTGAGGTACTTGGAATGTCCGACCGCATTTATATCATGAATGAGGGCCGTATGGTGGGAGAGGTCAGTGCGGCCGAGGCGACTCAGGAGAAGATTATGGCCTGTATTTTAAAATCAGATAAAGGAGAGTAGAAGATGGAGAATAAGATGAAATTATCTGAGGGATTAAAAAAATATACGATGGTGATCGTTCTGGCCGTTGTAATCTTTCTTTTCACGGTCAACACCGGAGGTAAGATGCTCCTGCCCCAGAATGTGAACAACTTGATTGCCCAAAACGCCTATGTATTTATTCTGGCAACCGGTATGCTTTTTTGCATTCTTACGGGAGGTAACATTGACTTATCCGTAGGCTCTGTGGTCTGTTTTGTAGGAGCAGTAGGCGGAAGCATGATGATCACCATGGGGATCAACCCCTATCT
Organism: [Clostridium] celerecrescens 18A; assembly: GCF_002797975.1. Lineage (NCBI taxonomy): Bacteria > Bacillati > Bacillota > Clostridia > Lachnospirales > Lachnospiraceae > Lacrimispora > Lacrimispora celerecrescens. The sequence continues at coordinate 4,925,173 of NZ_PGET01000001.1, forward strand.
GACACTGCTTGCAATGCTGATCATCGGTATGCTGGTAGGAGCATGGCAGGGCTTCTGGATCGCCTATGTACGGATCCCTCCCTTTATCGTAACTCTGGCCGGCATGCTCATGTTCCGTGGGTTATCTAATGTGGTTTTGCAGGGAATGACCTTGTCCCCCATTCCGGATCCGTTTTTAAATCTGTTTAATACCTATGTTCCGGATCTGTTCGGGATGCAGGGCTTTAACCTGACCTGTTTTTTAGTGGGAATCATTGCCTGCATGGTTTTTGTGACACTGGAACTTTTAAACCGCAGAAGAAAGCTTCAAAAGGGATACCGGGTGGATCCAATTGGAGGAATGGCAATCAAGATGGCTCTCATCGGTTTTGTGGTCCTGTTTGTTATGTATAAGCTGGCTAGATATAAAGGCATTCCCAATGCCCTGATCTGGGTGACTGCGATCATCGGGATTTACAGCTATATTTCTTCCAAAACCACCACGGGTCGGTATTTTTACGCTGTGGGCGGAAATGAGAAGGCTACCAGGCTGTCTGGTATTGATACCAATAAGGTGTATTTCCTCGCTTATTTAAATATGGGACTGCTGGCAGCAGTTGCAGGCATGGTGACGGTTGCCCGCTTAAATTCCGCCAATCCAACAGCAGGAAACAGCTATGAAATGGATGCCATTGGTGCCTGCTTTATCGGAGGCGCCTCCGCATACGGCGGTACCGGAACTGTACCGGGAGTAATCGTGGGTGCAACCCTGATGGGTGTGCTTAACTTAGGCATGAGCATCATGGGTGTGGACCAGAACCTTCAGAAGGTGGTAAAGGGTGCGGTTCTTATGGCAGCGGTTATTTTTGATGTGGTAAGCAAGAGAAAGTCATTTATCGTTAAGCAGTAAATGAAAAGAATTTCTCCAGAATCATAAAATTGTTGGTGAGTTTTGGAATATAAATCCATAAAGAGTAATAGGATGCTGTTTTCTTGTACAGATGTATGAGAGGCAGCATTTTTTATCTTCAATAAAAGACTTTTTTCTCCTGTGAATGAGCGGCTTATTTTAATAAAAATCCCCCTATATATAGAAATCTGGTCGAACTTGTGGTAGAATGCTACAAGTAAAAGAATGTTTTTAAAAGATAAATACCTTAGAGGTATACGATTATGTCAAAAAAATAGACAGAAAGTGGAAAGGAACGTAAATTATGGGAAAGATAAAGGTATCAACATGCGGAATAGAAGGACTTTTTGTCATTGAGCCTGCGGTATTTCACGATACCAGAGGATATTTCATGGAAACCTATAATCAGAATGATTTTAAAGAAGCCGGACTTGACATGGTTTTTGTACAGGACAACCAGTCCATGTCTACAAAAGGCGTACTGCGGGGGCTTCATTTCCAGAAGCAGTTCCCTCAGGGAAAGCTGGTACGGGTCGTAAGAGGAAAAGTATTTGATGTTGCGGTGGATCTGCGTTCCGCTTCTGAAACTTATGGTAAATGGTTCGGAGTGGAGCTGTCTGCAGAAAACAAAAAGCAGTTCTACATTCCGGAAGGCTTTGCCCATGGATTTTTAGTTTTATCCGATGAGGCAGAATTCGCATATAAATGTACCGATTTCTATCACCCGGGTGATGAAGGCGGTATTTTATGGAGTGACCCGTCAATTGGCATTGACTGGCCGATTGAGGAAGGTATGGAGCTGATCATCTCTGAGAAGGATCAGAAATGGAGCGGCATCCGGGATACCTTCAAATTTTAGTGAGAGGAGAAAACCATGAATTATCTGGTTTCCTTAATAAAAGAAATTATTGCAAAGAGAAAGCTTATTCTGGATCTTTCAAAGGCGGATTTTAAAAAACGGTTTGTAGGCTCCTATTTCGGGATTGCCTGGATGTTTTTGCAGCCTATGGCAACCGTGCTGGTATACTTTTTCGTATTCCAGATGGGCTTTAAAAGCGTACCTCCGGTCCCGGATTACCCTTACGTGCTCTGGCTGATACCTGGCATTGTGCCATGGTTTTATTTCAGTGAGGTACTGAATATGGGAACGGGCTGTCTTCAGGAATATAATTATCTGGTGAAAAAGGTGGTGTTCCGGGTAGAGATCCTTCCGGTCATCAAGATGATTTCCTGCCTGATGGTACATGGTATATTTGCAATCATCATGATCCTGGTATTTTTCTGTTACGGCTTCCTTCCAATGGCAAGCTGGATCCAGATCCTGTATTATTCCTTTGCAAGCTCCATGCTGTCACTGGCTATTGCGTATTTTACCAGTGCCATTCATGTATTTTTCAAGGATATGGCTCAGATCATAGGAATCTGCCTGCAGTTTGGCATGTGGATGGTGCCGATTATGTGGGCACCTGAGATGTTTCCGGCAATTCCATCCTGGCTGCCGGTACTGCTTAAGCTAAATCCTTTCTATTATATCGTAGCCGGATACCGTGACAGCATGCTGACCGGAAACTGGCTGACAGAACGGCCGACCCTGGGACTATATTTCTGGACAGTGACCATAGTCCTGATGCTTTTAGGGCTGAAAGTATTTAAAAAACTGCGCCCACACTTTTCTGATGTACTATAACCTTCACGAAAGCAATGAGTAGTGCGAAATATGGCAGAAAAAGATTTCGTTGTGCCTGCACATAAGAATATCTTTTCCTGACATATTTCATAGGGCGAATGCCCGTGAGCTTGCGAAACTGAAAGTTTCGCAAGCTGCACTACGGACCTGTGGGATAATTTTATGTAACATGGAGGATTCAATGTCCGTAGAATGGAACAACAAAGCAATATCTGTTAATAACGTAACAAAAATCTACAAACTGTACGATAAGCCCTCCGACCGATTAAAGGAGGCTTTAAGCATAACCCACAAAAACTATCACAAAGATTTCTATGCCCTAAACGGCATTTCTTTTGATGTAGAAAAAGGACAAACCGTAGGAATCATCGGAACCAATGGATCAGGCAAGTCCACCATACTAAAGATCATAACCGGAGTCCTCACCCCCACCTCAGGCAGTTTAGAGGTAAACGGTGTGATTTCTGCTCTTTTAGAGCTGGGGGCCGGATTTAATATGGATTATACCGGAATCGAAAACATTTACATGAATGGCACCATGATGGGCTTCTCCAAAAAAGAAATGGATGGAAAGCTTCAGGACATCTTAGACTTCGCAGACATCGGTGACTTCGTTTATCAGCCGGTAAAAACCTACTCAAGCGGTATGTTCGTTCGTCTGGCGTTTGCGCTGGCGATCAACGTGGAGCCTGAAATCCTGATCGTTGACGAGGCCTTGTCCGTTGGAGACGTGTTTTTCCAGGCCAAATGCTACCGCCGAATGGAAGATATCCGCCAGAATGGAACCACGATATTAATGGTCACTCATGATATGGGTGCAATTATCAAATATTGTGACCGCGTAGTTGTATTAAACAAAGGCAACTTTATCGCCGAAGGAGAGCCCGGAAAGATGGTGGATCTCTATAAAAAGATCCTGGCAAATCAAATGGACGACCTTGGAGAAGAACTGGAAGAAATAAGAAGCGGTATATTAAACGATTTTTCCGGAGACCAGGCAGTTCTGGCACAGTCCAAAAACTCCCGCCAGGAAGGCTTAATGAAGGAAAAACTGACGATCAACCCAACCCGTACCGAATACGGCGATAAGAGAGCGGAGATCGTGGATTTCGGACTTCTGGATGAAAGAGGAAATGTTACCAACCTCCTTCTTAAAGGAGAACGCTTTACCATTAAAGAGCGTATCCATTTCCATACCAAAATCGAGACACCCATCTTTACCTACACCATCAAAGATAAACGGGGAGCCGATTTAACCGGCACCAACACCATGTACGAGGCCTCTGATGTGCAGGCCGTGGGAAAAGGCGATGAATATGAGGTGGAATTTAACCAGAAAATGACCCTTCAGGGAGGGGAGTATCTTCTTTCCATGAGCTGCACCGGATTTGAAAACGGAGAGCATGTGGTTTACCACCGCCTGTATGACATCGCAAATATTACGGTCATTTCCAATAAGAATACAGTAGGTATTTATGATATGGAACCGGAAGTAAGCGTAAAGCTTCACCGGGCAGGAGAATGAGGAGGAAACGTCCATGAATGATTTAAGCCCTGAACTTAAGAAGCTGTTTTTAAAATATGATGGAGATACGAAAAAGCTGCTGCAGGAGAATCCAAACCTGGATTACCTCTATGCATTGTCAGATATACGCGAGAACCTTCTGGAGTGGTATGAATTTGATGAGGAGAGCTCTCTGCTTCAGGTAGGGTCTGATTACGGCGCCCTGACCGGCTTATACAGCAGGCGGGTCAAAGAGGTAACCGTCCTTGACCCTGACAGTAATAATCTGTCATTTAATCGTTTGCGCAATGAAAAACAGGGAAACATCCGATATATAACCGGAGATTTAGACACCTTTGAAGAGGATGGCTTTAACTATGTGGTGATGGTGGGCTCCTTAAGGCCGCCATATGACAAACACATAAGAAAAGCAAAATCCCTTTTAAAGCCGGAAGGAAAGCTGATCCTTTCCGTATGCAACCGCCTGGGACTTAAATATCAGGCCGGTGCGGTTCCTGATCAGGACCGGCTTTCAAGGGCAGAGGTCCTGGAGCTTTTGTGCGGAGAGGACGGAGGATCGGGTAATGCCGAATTCCATTATCCCATGCCCGACTACCGGCTGCCCATCACCCTGTATTCCGATCAATATCTGCCAGGTAAGGGAGATTTAACTCACGCCATTCTGGCCTATGATTATCCGAAATATCTGAAGTTTGATTTAGGAAAGATGTTCGACGAGGTATGTGAGGGAAAGCAGTTTGAGACATTTGCCAATTCATTTTTAACCATTTGGAGCCGTCATGAAGAAAATTAACTTTGTAAAATACAACAAAACCCGCAGGGAAGAGTTTCAGATCCGCACAAGTCTGGTGGAAGAGGAAGGCTGTCCATTTGTGGAGAAGACAGCCTTAAGGCCTGAGGGTGTTGCTCATATAAAATCACTTGGTGAAAAATATAAAAGCCTTGCGGCGCAAAGCCAAAAGCTTAAGGTCGCCGGGGTTTCCATAAGTCCGGATGAAAAAACCGCCCGTTTCGAATTCCTTAAAGGCCAGACCCTTTCTGAGCTGCTTGGAAGGGGGATCCGTAACGGAAAGGTTTCCGTATCCCATATGGAAGACGGGCTTTCCCTGATCCTGGACGTAAAGGAAAACTGCATCATCCCCTTCACCATTACGGCCGAATTTGAAGAGGTATTTGGAAAACTCGCTAAGGCTGATGAAAAAGATTGGGCGTTTAAAACCTCCAATATTGACTGCCTTTTTGAGAACATCATGATGACCGAGGACGGTCCTTATCTCCTGGACTATGAATGGGTATTTTCCTTCCCAGTCCCAGTCACTTTTATAAAGTTCCGGGTTCTTTATTACTTTTACGAGCAGTATAAAAGCCTTTTGTCCTATGGTTCCATGGAAGCCTTTATGGAAGAGTTCGGCGTGGAGGAAGAGCGTATTGGAACGTATGAGGAGATGGAACGCAGCTTTCAGGATTATGTCCATGGAGAGAACCAGCAGATCTATCTGGTCAATTACATGCAGGAAACCCATTCCCTGCCCGAGGATATGTACGGTTTATCACAGGTGATCGATGAGACAAAGGAACGCCTTTCCCAGATGGAAATGGAGATACGGGAAAAGGATGTGCTTATTACTAGGCAGCAGGAAGAAAAGCGCCTGACCGACAATCATGTATCCAACCAGGAGATGATCATTCAGACCCTCCGGGCGGATTGCGACAATATGAGAGAGATGATCACCTGGCTTCAGGGGCACGAGGCATTAACCTTCCGTGCCAGAAGAAAGCTGGGAAGAATCTTTAACGAAAGGTTCCCAAAAGGGACCAGAAAGCGGAAGCTGCTGTTTTATGCCAAGGACACGGTATTTCATCCGCTGAAATCTTTCCGCCTCTATACAACTGAGGAAGGGAGGAATCTGATCGAAGGAGATATGAAGATTGGAGATGCCTACCGTACCCATGGAAAGCTCCGTTTTATTAAAGAGGGCCATCCCATGGTATCCATCGTGATCCCGGTATACAATCAGATTCATTATACCTATGCCTGTCTTGCATCTATTCTGGAACATACCAGGGATGTGGTATATGAGGTCATCATAGCAGACGATGTTTCTACAGATGCAACGGCTGAACTTTCAAAATTTACGGAAAATGTGGTCATATGCCGAAATGAAACCAACCAGGGATTTTTGCGGAACTGCAATCAGGCAGCCCAAGCTGCCAGAGGAAAATATGTCATGTTTCTTAACAATGACACCCAGGTAACAGAAGGGTGGCTAAGCAGCCTGGTGAACTTAATCGAATCAGACCCAACCATCGGCATGGTAGGGTCCAAGCTGGTTTATCCTGATGGGCGCCTGCAGGAAGCAGGGGGGATCATCTTCCGTGACGGTTCCGGCTGGAATTACGGACGCCTTGATGATCCGGACAAGCCGGAGTACAACTATGTAAAAGATGTGGACTATATATCCGGAGCCGCCATTCTTCTTTCCAATGACTTATGGAAGCGGATCGGCGGATTTGATGACCGGTTTGCTCCTGCCTATTGTGAGGATTCTGACCTTGCCTTTGAGGTGCGTAAGGCGGGCCTTCGGGTGGTTTACCAGCCTTTATCCAAGGTCATACATTTTGAGGGCATTTCCAACGGAACGGATGTCAATGGCTCAGGCCTTAAGCGGTACCAGGTGGAAAATGGCCGTAAGTTAAGGGAAAAGTGGGCAGCTGAATTCAAACTGCAGAGTGAAAACGACGGAAATCCCGATGTATTCCGGGCCAGGGAGAGAAGCCAGGGCAAAGACATCATTCTGGTGGTGGATCATTATGTTCCCACCTATGACCGGGATGCCGGTTCCAAGACCACCTTCCAGTACTTAAAGATGTTTTTGGAAAAGGACTATGTGGTGAAGTTCCTGGGAGATAATTTCCTTCATGAGGAACCTTATTCCACCGTTTTGCAGCAGATGGGAATTGAGATTCTTTACGGCAAGGAATTCCAGGTGAAAATCTGGAACTGGTTAAAGGAGCATGGAGATGATATCAAGGTAGCTTATTTGAACCGTCCCCATATTGCTGCCAAATATATAGATTTTATCAAAGATAAAACAAACATTAAGATGATCTATTATGGGCATGACCTTCACTTTTTAAGGGAAGGCCGGGAGTATGAGCTGACCGGAGATCCTAAGAAAAGGGAGTCCTCTGAATACTGGAGGTCCGTGGAGCTTCGCCTGATGAGAAAGGCTGCGGTATCCTATTATCCTTCTTATGTGGAACGGGAAGCCATTCATGAGATAGAGCCTACCATCCGTGTGAAAGCCATTGTGGCCTATGTTTATGAAAAGTTCTTAAACCACATTCCTGATAACTTTGAAGAAAGGGAAGGACTCTTGTTTGTAGGAGGATTTGCCCATCCGCCTAACGCAGATGCAGTTTTGTGGTTTGCACAGGAAATATTCCCCCTGATCCGGGAACGGCTTCCCATCGATTTCTATATCGTGGGTTCCAAGGTGACGGATGAAATCAAGGCTTTGGAGCAGCCTGGCAGCGGAATCATTGTAAAGGGATTTGTATCAGAAGAGGAACTGACAAGACTCTATTCAAGCTGCAGGGTAGTCGTGGTGCCTTTGCGTTACGGTGCAGGAGTTAAGGGAAAAGTCATCGAAGCCTTATATAACGGAGCTCCGGTGGTCACCACCTCCATCGGTGCAGAGGGAATTCCGGAGGCAGAAAAGGTCATGGTTGTGAGAGATGAACCGGCTGCCTTTGCAGAGGAGGTTATTTCCCTGTATCAGGATACGAAACGATGCAAGCAGATGTGTATGGAAACCCAGAATTATATCCGCAGCTATCACAGTATAGATGCTGCCTGGAACGTAATCGGAGAAGACTTTTAAACGGCAAACAGGTAAACCCGTCCCGGTGTGACCGGGCACGGTGCCATGCCGTTTTAAGCCTTTGGCTATGCCGGACGGCAGAATGCAAGGGCGTACTTGAATGAAGAGAAAGGAACTATGTAGAAAGAGAGGGGAAAGGAAGGGGATCGCATGGAAGAGAAAAAAAGAGACCGGCTTCTGTTCTGGGATATTTTAAAGGGAATCGGAATCGTATCCATAGTGTTTGGTCATTCACAGAACCTGGGAATTGCCATTCGGACGGTGTATTATTACCATCTGGCCATATTCTTTTTCATCTCAGGATACTTGTATAATGAAGAGCGTTACGGGGATGCCCCCTTTGACTTTTTTGCAAGGCGGTTAAAGAATATGTGGGTGCCCTATTTCTGTTATGGTGGCCTGTTCGTTTTACTACATAACCTGCTTTCAAAGTATCTGCTTTTTCTGTCGGATGCACACTACGGCAAAAAGGAGATGATCCTTGCCATGACAAATACCCTGTTCTTACGATGCCCGGAGGCCCCGTCAGGTGCGATGTGGTTCGTGCCGCTTATGCTGGGGGCAGGAACAGGCTTTTCGGTCATTCTCTGGTTCTGCAGGAACTATCTTCCGGATTCCTTCCGGCCATGGGCAGCAGCGGCTCTCTGCGCAGGAGCAGGGCTTATTGGTGCAGCCCTGATCCGGAGGGAGATTTACTTAAACTACCACCTTCAGACCGCCCTATTGGTGATTCCGGTTTACTATGGCGGATATGCTGTGCGGACATGGAAGATTTCCATAGAAAAATATGTGACATGGTATGGTGCCGCTTTATGCGCAGGGCTTTTCTATTATTTCCTGATGTTTACAGAGGAAAGTGTGGAGCTTTCTGCCAATCAGATACCAGGAGGGATTAACTTTTATATCATATCTGCAGCCGGTATTTATCTTTGCTGCTTTGCAGCCAAGTGTCTGCAGAAGATTCCCATCGCCGGGAAGTCTGCGGCACTGCTTGGAAAATATTCCTTTGATATCATGGCTCTGCATTTTCTGGCATTTAAGGTCTGTGACCGGATTTATGCCCAGATGATACTGGAGCCCACGGAAAATCAGGGAGGCTTCCCCCATTCTTATCCGGAACTTCATGTTCTGTATCTTGTTCTGGGAATTGTCCTTCCGGTCTTATTTGCAATTGGGGCAAGAAAGGTCATCCAAGGTCTGGGAGGCATGCTTCGGTCCCGGACAGGGAGTCCGTGGAAATGATCTTCCTGGATTGTTCTAAAGGATGTATGATATACTATCCGCGAAAGCAATGAGCGGTGCGAAATAAGTCTGGGAAAGATTATCTTAGTCCTTGAACCGCGGACTTATGTTATAATAACCATAAGAAAAAATATCAGGAGGGTACAGTTATGCAGGCAGTTTTACTGGCAGGCGGCCTTGGCACACGGCTTCGTTCCGTAGTAAGCGACAGACCAAAGCCAATGGCGCTGATCGGAGACAAGCCATTTATGGAATATGTAGTATTGGAGCTGGTCCGCCAAGGAGTGACGGAGATAATTTTCGCCGTAGGCTATAAAGGCTCGATGGTAGAAGAATATTTTAAAGACGGATCCAAATGGGGGATCCGGGTTTCTTATGCTTATGAAGAAGAGCTGTTAGGAACCGCAGGAGCCATTAAAAATGCAGGATCTCAAATACATTCAGACCGATTCTTAGTACTAAATGCTGATACCTTTTACCGGATTGATTACAACAAGCTTATGGAACTTGGCAAAGAACGGGATTTAGACATGGCCCTGGTACTCCGGGAGGTGCCGGATGTGTCCCGTTACGGACAGGCTTTTTTAGATGATGGCTGGCTTACGGCCTTTAATGAGAAGACGGAGGAAAAACGCCGGGGAACCATAAACGGCGGCATTTATTTACTCAGGCGTGATCTGCTTGATGAGATTCCTGAAGGAAAGGTGTCCCTGGAACAGGTAATGATTCCAAAGTGGCTTTCAGAAGGGAAAAAGCTGGGCGGCCTTGTAAGCAGCGGGTATTTCATTGATATAGGTATTCCGGAGGATTATTACCGGTTTGCAGAAGATGTAGGGAAACACCTTACAGGTATACCTTTACACCCGATGAAGCGGGGTGCGTTGTGCCCGGAGAGCATGGGCGGAGAGGGGAAAGGAGAGGTGAACTTATGGTAATCAGAGGACGTGCTCCCCTGCGGGTGAGCTTTGGAGGAGGAGGAACCGATGTAGCTCCCTTCTGTGTGGAGCAGGGGGGAGCCATCATCGGCAGCACCATCAATAAGTATGCATACTGCTCCATCGTACCAAGGGCTGATGATCAGATCATCGTTCATTCCCTGGACTTTGATATGACGGTAAAGTACAACACGAATGAAAATTATGTGTATGACGGACGCCTGGATCTGGTAACGGCGGCGTTAAAGGCAATGGATATCAAACAGGGCTGTGAGGTGTACTTACAGTGCGATGCTCCTCCCGGATCTGGCCTTGGTACTTCCTCCACTGTTATGGTGGCTTTATTAACGGCCATGGCCAAATGGAAAGGCGTGGAAATGGACAGCTATGCCATGGCAGACTTAGCCTATCAGGTGGAGAGAGAGGACTTAAAGATCGACGGCGGTTACCAGGACCAGTATGCTGCTACCTTTGGAGGCTTTAATTTCATCGAGTTCCACGGCCGTAACAATGTGGTGGTAAACCCTCTTCGTATAAAAAAAGAGATTATCCATGAGCTGCAGTACAATCTGCTTCTTTGCTATACAGGGAACATCCATGTATCCGCCAACATCATAAAAGACCAGGTGAAAAACTACGAAAAGAAGGATCCATTCGATGCGATGTGTGAGGTAAAGGCGCTTTCTTATGCCATGAAGGATGAGCTGTTAAAAGGAAACCTTTACAGCTTTGGAAAGCTTCTGGATTATGGCTGGAAGAGCAAGAAGCGTATGAGCAGCAAGATCTCCACTCCCCATATTGACGAGCTTTATGAGGAGGCATTAAAGGCAGGTGCTCTGGGCGGAAAGCTTTTAGGAGCCGGCGGTGGCGGATTCCTTCTGGTGTACTGTCCCTATAATGTCCGCCATAAGGTGGCCGCACGTATGGAAGCAGCCGGAGGACAGCTTACGGACTGGAATTTTGAACTTCGGGGCGCGCAGGCGTGGATCACAGACGAAAAACGCTGGGATTACCAGGAGGTCCGGGTGGCTATACCAGGAGGCGAATATCGTTTTCAAGTGTAGTCTCAAAGGGCGCATCAGTTAAAAAGAGAGGAAACAGAAGGGAAGAACCATGGACAGGATCGTATTTTTAGACCGGGACGGAACCATCAATGAAGAAGTAGAATACCTGCACCGGCTTAAGGATCTGGTGATCCTTCCAGGGGTGCCGGAAGCCTTAAGGCGGCTTAGGGAACAGGGATTTAAGCTTATAGTAGTCACCAACCAGGCCGGAGTGGCAAGGGGATATTACGGGGAAGAGGATGTGAAAGCTCTCCATGAATATTTAAACAGCCTTCTTTCTAAAGAAGGAGCCCTAATTGACCGCTTTTATTACTGTCCCCACCATCCGGTCCATGGGATCGGAAATTACCGGGTGGAATGTCACTGCCGGAAGCCTGAAACAGGTATGTTTGAAATGGCAGAGACAAGCTTTCAGGTGGACAAGTCTCATTCTTATATGATCGGAGATAAGCTTCTGGATACAGAAGCTGGAAGAAGATATGGGGTGAACACGGTTTTAGTAGGGACCGGATATGGAAAAGAATTATACGGCAATCTGACCCAGTCAGAGAAAAAGAATTCTTTTGACTTCTATGCCCCCGCTATGAAAGAAGCTGCAGACTGGATACTGAACAGAGAAGGAGTGTGAGAAACATGGAACCTATGAATTATTTAGAAGAGCTGATCGAACGTTACCCTGTACTGGCTGGCGTAAAGCCTCAGATCAGAGAAGCTTACGAGATCCTGGAATCATGTTATGAAAACGGTGGAAAGCTGCTGATCGCAGGAAACGGCGGAAGCTGTGCGGATGCAGAGCATATTGTAGGAGAATTGATGAAGGGGTTTGTAAAACGCCGTCCCGTATCAGAAAGTTTTGCCGCAAAGCTCTTAGAGGCAGACCAAGCGTTTGGAAAGGAACTTGGAGAAAAGCTTCAGGGGGGCCTTCCGGCTATCGCCTTAACCGGCCATTCCAGTCTTTCCACAGCATTTTTAAACGATGTGGACGGGGAAATGGTCTATGCCCAGCAGACATATGGATACGGAAAAAAGGGAGATGTGCTTTTGGGAATATCCACCTCCGGTAATGCAAAGAATGTAATGTATGCCGTAACAGCAGCAAAAGCTATTGGCATGAAAACCATCGGTCTTTCCGGGAAAGACGGAGGGCTTTTAAAGATGGCAGCGGATGTGACAGTAGTGGTTCCGGAAACAGAGACATTTAAAATCCAGGAACTCCACCTGCCGGTTTACCATGCCCTCTGCCTGATGTTAGAGGAACGATTCTTTTAAGCGTGAGTTAAAATAAGAAAGGGGCTAAAGATGAAAGATAAAAAGTGGATAACTGAGTGGAAGGAAGAGATCATCGCAGCCGTGCTTTTGCTGGGATTTGCTTTTTTCATAAACAGGGGGATAGCAATTAAAGGGCTTTATATGGATGATTTATATCTTTGGTCCTGTTACGGAGAGCAGTCTTTCCGTGAGTTTGTATTCCCTCTGGGAAGTACCCGGTTCCGTTTTGTCTATTATCTGGCGGCCTGGCTGGAACTGATGGTCTTTGGAAACCACATCGGCTGGTTTGTTCCTTTTAATATTCTTTTAAACAGCTGTATTGCCTATACGGTTTACCGGTTCGGAAAGCGTTTGTCAGGCAAACGGTTCATTGGCTTTTTGTGCGGGATTTTATACTTGCTCTCCCGGATGTCCTACTACCAGATCAGCCAGGTATACGGTCTGATGGAAAGCATAGCGCTGTGGGCAGCTATCGGCATATTCTACTGTCTCTACCGTTATCTCTCCGATGAAGAGGAGAGAAGGTGGCTTGTACCGGCTGCAACGGCAATGTATTTCTCTGTCTGCTTTATTCATGAACGCTATATGGTGCTTCTTCCCTTATTTTATGCTGCGTTTCTCATGAAAAAGGAGAGGAGTCTAAAGCCATGGCTGAGCATTACCGGGGCGTTCCTGGCGGTTCAGGCGATCCGCTTTCTTACCATCGGAAGTATTTCTCCGGCAGGGACAGGCGGAACGGACGTGGCGGATACCTTCCATCTTTCGGAAACCATCCGGTATGCCTTAAGCCAGGTGCTTTACTTATTTGGAATCAATGCAGGCCCTGATCATTTAAATGGACTTAGCTGGGGAAGATCGCCTTACTGGGTACATGTTCTTGTGGTGTTTGCAGACTTCCTTCTCCTTATTATGATCGTGATATTTCTTGTGACCATTATACGGGAGCGGAAGCAGATGAAAAAACGCCTCCCTGTGATCTGCTTGTTTCTTTTATTCATCGCCCTATGCATCGGCTCTTCCAGCGTCACCATCCGGGTGGAGACCCGGTGGATCTATGTTTCCATGACAGCGGCGTGGTTGTTTGCAGCTTACATGTGCGGTGTGGTAAAGCGTGTCAGGCCTTTGATATACTGCGGTCTGTTCCTGCTTTACGGCATTCTCATGCTTCCGGTAGAAAGTTTTTACCGAGGGAAATACGAGAATCTTTATTATTGGTCATCCCAGCTGCGGTACAATTCCCTTGGAGAAGAGACTTTCGGAAAATATAAGGAAGAGATATTTGGAAAGAAAATATACATCATCGGCAATTCCTATGAGATGAGTGATTTTACTGCCAGGACCTTTTTCAAAACCTTTGATAAGAAACGGCTGGCAGAGGGAACCGAAGTTACTTTTATTGAATCCATTCACGATATTGGCCTGGTGACTCCGAACATGCTGATACTGAGGGAAGATCCGGCTCATAACGCATTTCAGGATGTAACAGAATTTGTCCGGGACTTAAAATTTGAGCCCGTCTATGGCTGTTATGAGGACGGCTGGCTGGATGAAAGCGCCAAGGTCCGGATTATGGCAGGGAAAGAAGGCAAGATCGGATTTAAATTCTATTATCCCGGCGTTATCACAGGTCTTGAACAGATTACCGTGACTATAAATGGAACAGAAAAGCAGGTCATTCCCATCACTTCCAATACGGTGACTGCTGAAATTGACACGACCGCCTTTCAGGTTACGGAGCTGACTTTTGAAAGTAACTTTTACTACGAAAATGCATCGGAGCAAAGAGGAGAAAAGCACCTCTCCGTCGTTGCTTCTATAACTGCAAATTAAGGGCATAGGAGAAACGCATGAATAGAAAGTATCTGTACGGCCTGTTTCCCCTTTTGGGGACTGTTTTTGGCCTCTGGTATATCTTTACGGCAACCTGTGACGGAATCTATACCGATTACGTCCGCCTTGTGAACAGCTATCTGCCTGACGTATGGAATCCGGCTAAGTTCTTTGTTCCGGATGTCCTGACCAGGATTCCGGTCAATTATCTTGGAAGGATCCTTAACGTCTCACTTTTTGGATACAACACCATGTTTGACCGGGTGTTAGGCGTCCTGGCCCTTGGATTATCCGGCCTGGCTCTGGGAAGCTACTGCAGCCGCAGGAAGGTTTCTCCTGGCTGGTTTGGGGCTTTAATGATCGTACTTTTCAGCCTTAATAAGTGGGAAATGCTGACCAATGGAAGCGGCTGGGCCCACTTCCTGTCTTTTGCCTGCTTTTATTACCATTATGAAGTGATGGACCGGGTATGGAGTGGACAGGAAAAGAAATATGACAGGATAAAGCTCCTGCTTCTTCCGTTTTTAACAACGCTGCTGGTGGCAGGCCCCTACTGTGCAATCTATTCGGTGACGGTAATAATAGCCTGCGGTATAATGTTCCTGTTAAATAAAGGCGGTTCGAGAAAGGTCTGGGGGTTAAACGGACTCTGTGCACTGATTCCTCTTCTCCTTTATTTGTGGAGCAATGCCTATGCGGTGGAAGACCACGCGGCCCCAGCGACCGTTCCTCTCTTAGTCCAGTTGAGAGATACGCCCGGTTTTTTTGTTCGTTTTTTAATAAAGTCCTTTTCGTCCATGGTCATAGAAGGGGAGCAGGCTGAGCACATCTTTCGGACCAATACACCGTTTCTGATCCTTGGTTCTCTGGTTATCCTGCTGTATCTGTTTGCGCTATGGCTAAATCTGCGGTACCGCTTGTATGAAAAGACGGTCTTACCGGTCATTCTCATCGTATCGGGTGGACTGAACCACGTGCTCATCCTTTTATCCAGGTGGATATTTCTTCAGGAAAATTACGGTTTAAGCTCAAGATATGCCCTTCAGTTCCAGTCCGGGATCCTTGGAATCTTGCTGACCTTTGCCTTATTATCGAAGCAGTGGAAGAATAAAAGGAATACGTTTCTTAGAATCGCTGCCTGCGGGGCCTGTGTGATGTTTCTGGCAGGAAACTGCTACACCACGTATGCAGAGATAAAAAAAGCCCCTAACCGCAGAGATAGCTTTGATAGAATGGCCGTGTTAGCCTTAAACTTTGAAACTGCCACAGATGATGAACTTCGGGCCGGTTTTGAATACAGGCCCAGCCGGCCTGACAGCGGGGCCAAGGTGCGGAGCGCGCTTACAATATTAAAGGAAAACGGATACAGTATATTCCGTAATGATTTTAAACGGTAACGGATCCGGTAGTACCATCAGTAAACAAAATGACAGACGGGGGTTTTTATGGGTCGATTGCAGAAGCATAAATATGGAATCCTGCTGTTCATGGTTTTTTCGGCAGCAGGGATCCTGTATTCTCTGAATCAAATTTTAAACCAGGAAGTTTTTCAGTGGATTATGAACCAGAGGGAATATAAGACCATGATGGCAGAGACGGCGGAGCTGTTTGCTGCCTTCTGTTTATCAGGGTTTTTATTCCCTAAGAGCAGGCAGAAACTTGTGGCGGCGGTCCTTATTACGGCCGTCTTTTTGTGGGCGCATGTGGCCTTTGTTCCGGTGCTTGTATCCGGTCTTTATCTGGCATATATCCTGTTTTTCGGACGTTTTCTCCGGGTATCCTTATGGAGACTGCCAAAGGAAGATGGACTGGCTTCTGACTTTCTCACCGGTGCTGTCTTTCTCATCGTTATATTTTGCCTTATGTCAGCAATTGGCATTGGCTCCATCGCTCACCTGACCGTGTTTGTCTTTATCAGCGGCGGAATCCTGCTTCTTTTCGGAAGATACTGTCTGGGAAACGGAGAGAATGGGCATGATTTGGTTTTTAGCGGCAAAGAGGTTTTTTTAATAGCATTTCTCCTGACCATGGTGTGCCTCCAGGCGGGGCGGCTTAACATTGCCGTAGATTACGACAGCCTGTGGTATGGGGTCAGGTCCCGGTATATCCTGGACAATGGACATGGAATTTATGAAAACCTGGGAACCATTGGGATCGTCTACACTTACTCCAAGGGCTTTGAGGTTCTGACCCTGCCCCTGTCCCAGCTTCCTTCCTATAGCTTTGTGACCTCGATTAATCTGTGGCTGTCCCTGGGAGTTCTTTTTATGAGTTATAAAATCGGACGATTTTATATGAAACGGGAGCAGGCGATCTTTTTGGCGGCCCTGTTGTCAGGAGTTCCAGGCATTATGAATATGGCAGTCACAGCCAAAAGTGATATCATTACGCTGCTTGTTCAGGAGATCATGTTGTATTACCTGCTGTGCTATATAAAAGCGGGTAAAAAGTCCTGGCGTTATCTGGGCTACGGCACAGCGGCATTTTTCCTCAGCCTGACCTTAAAACCAACTGCTCTGATCTTTTCCACCGCTGTCTTTGGAATGGGATTATTATATCTGTTAGGGAAGTTTTTGCTTCCCAGATTCGGAGCGGAAGGGGGAAATATTGGCGGGTTGGCAGTTGTGGCAGGCTCACTTTTGGCTTTAGGAGGAATCTGGGCAAGAACTCAGGTATTAACAGGTCTTCCCCTTACCTCGGTGTTCTCCTCCCTGCTTACAAGGATAGGATTTCGATTGAAATATCCGTTCATGGTTAATACCATACCCAATTCAGGCGCAGGAATGTCCATAAAGGAAAGGACTGTGCACCTGGCAAACCGGCTCCATGGATTTTTCTTTTGCCCTGTAGGAGAGGATATGGATCATGTGATCCTGGCCTGGGGTGGATTTCTGCTTTACTTTCTTCTCTTATTGTGGATTGTAAGCTGTTTTTACGGCAAGAATGTGGATAGAGGGAAAAAATCTCAGCTGTCCGTTTTCCTAAAAGTCATCTATGTACCGTTTTTGGCGGTCAATCTTATCAGTTTAGGTATGCTGACCCAGGTTGACGGGAATTACTTCATGCTGTTCTATGTACTTACGGCGGTCTATGTCTTAAAGGCAGCGGTTGAAACAGGGGAAAAGACTGTCTGGCGGGGAGGCGTAGGAGCCGGAGTCTGGGTGTTTATGTTTGCTGTATTTTTCACAGCCATGACCAGCTGGAACTGGAGCCTTGGATTTACACCTGTGTCATTTCATCATAAAGGCTATTACAACCATCAGGAAGCAGCAAGACAGGACATGGTATCAAAGGGAAATGGAGAGATATGGGATTTCCTTGCTGCCGACCCGGAAACCCGTCTCATTGCCATTGGAGACCATCCGGATGTACTGGCATTCCCATGTAACGTTCAGTCTTATGATGACATAACAGGGGTATGGGGGAATGTGACCCTGGTAAAGAAAATGGATTATTTCGTGGAATTTATGGATTATGCAAAATCAGATTATGTTTATGTCCAGGCAGGCTATACAGGAGAAGAGAACCGTTCCTATACCCTGGTCAGGGATTTGATCGAATGGGGGAAACTGATACCTGTGTGTTATGATAACGGAAACCTTTTGGCCGCAGTGGAGGTGAACGGGGATTACAGTGAAAAATCAGCACGGGCATTGACAGAATTTGAACAATGTTATATAAAAAAGAAAGCAAATGATAATCAATAGCATATCCACTTGATTCATTAGGAGGCACATATGGGAAAAACAATATCGGTCGTGGTATCATGCTACAATGAGGAACTGGCTCTTGACCAGTTCTATCAGGAAACGGCCAGCATTTTAAATAAACTTAACTGGGACTATGAACTGATTTTCGTCAATGACGGGAGCCAGGATGGCACCATGAAGATTCTGGACGGCCTGTCCAGGAAGGACAAAAAGGTAAAGGTCATCAGCTTTTCCAGAAACTTCGGACATGAGGCAGCTATGATTGCCGGTCTGGATTACAGCAGCGGGGATGGGGTCGTCTGCATGGATGCAGATTTACAGCATCCTCCCCAATATCTGCCGGAGATCGTCAGGAGGCTTGAGGAAGGCTATGATGTTATCAATATGGTGCGCACGAAAAATGAGTCCGCAGGGTGGTTTAAGAATTTTGCCTCCTCTGCCTTTTATCATTTGATCAACGTGCTTTCTGATGTGAAATTTGAACCGAACGCTTCTGACTTTTTTGTAATATCCCGGCGGGCTGGTGACGTACTTCGGGATAATTACAGGGAAAAGGTACGTTTTCTGCGGGGATATGTGCAAAACATTGGGTTTAACCGGACTACCATTGAATATGAGGCAGGAGTTAGGGTGGCAGGAGAAAGCAAATACAGCATTAAGAAGTTGATGGTATTTTCACTGAATACCATCATGTGCTTTTCTAATCTTCCGCTAAAACTTGGAATCTATGCCGGCTGCGGTGCAGGCATTCTGGGGATCATCATGATGATTTATACCATATGGAGCTGGGCAAGAGTAGGAACGCCAAACGGGTATGCTACCACCATTGTGCTGATTTGCTTTATGTTTTCGGTGTTGTTCCTGATTGTGGGGATTATAGGTAATTACATTGCCATCCTGTTTGCGGAGCTTAAGGACAGGCCTATTTATATTGTCGGAGAGACGAAGAATTTTACGGAGTAGATAGAGATTTTTAGATAAAGAATTTTAGATAAAGAGTTTTAGATAAGAATTTTAGATAAAGAATTTTAGATGAAGAATTTTAGATAAAGATTTTATGATAAGTAATGCGCTTTGAATCGGGCTTAAAAAGCCGTTTTTCAAAGCGCATTCTCTTGTTTGTTGAGCTTTATAGAGCTAAATCTTTATATGAGATATCATTGTGGATCTGCTTGCAACAGACTCATATGCAGTCTATTAATGTATTCCAGGACCGATTTCTTTTGTTTGGTTGGTAGCAGAATCGGTAGGGGCTGTTTTGGTCCCCGTTTGACCAGCCTGGCCGGCCTGGCTTTCTGGGGTACTAGTTCCTTCTGGCTGATCGGTGGCTGTCTGCGGAGTCACAGTACATACGCCATTAGCATCAGCGGTATAGGAAACTCCATCAAGTACAAAGGTAGCAGAGGCAGCCATCTTTCCGTCAGCTGGATTTAAGTAATACTGCTGTCCGCCTACCTGTGTCATACCGGTTGCCATGGCGCCGCTTCCGCCAAAGTAATACCAATATCCATCGACCTGTCTCCAGCCTACGGTCATCTTACCGGAAGAAGCGCTTAAATAGTACTTAGCTCCCCGTTCCTCAAGCCATCCGGACTGCATCTTTCCGTCATTACCAATGTAGTACCAGTTTCCATCTGGATTGATCCAGCCTGTAGTCATGGCTCCGTTCTGGTTAAAGAAATACCAGCTGTTATCAATCAGCTGCCATCCGATTGAGACAGCGCCGTTTCCTGCCAGATAATACTTTGAGGAGCCGTCGGTATGCCAGCCCGTTGCCATGGAACCGTCGTTATTTAAGTAATACCGGGCGCCGTTATTATCCAGCCATCCGGTGGACATCACGCCGTTTTCCTGTAGGAAGTACCACTTGTTGTTTAAGTTTTTCCAACCGGTAGCCATTTGGCCGGAAGAAGGATCCAGGTAGTAATACTGGCCGTTTAATTCCTGCCATCCGGTGGTCATGATACCATCAGAACCTAGGTAATACCGTGAACCGTTGTCAGTAAGCCATCCGGTGTTCATGGAACCGCTTTGATTGAAGAAATACCATTTGTCGGAAAGCTGCTTCCAACCGGTGTTCATTCGTCCGGAAGTTTCGTCAAGATAATAGCGCAACCCATCCTTATCAACCCATCCGGTGGCAGTCAGTCCTTCTTCGTTCATATAGAACCAACCTGATCCATCGTTGATCCAGGTGTTTTTCTGGATCGAATAATTCTGGTAGTAATAGGTCTTTCCTCCAATGGTTCTCCACATATTTCCCGGGAGCTTTGGAGTTAAGTCCTTATAGAGGAAATCTATGTCAACGTTCCCGTTGATCCCGTTAATCGAGCCGGTGCTGGTTACCTGCCACATGATCGGGTTGGAATAAACGTGTTTTGCCTCATAACGGGCAACCCATACGTCGTAATGCATATTAGATAAATCGATTTTATTTGATAACCAGTAATCATTGGCATACACAATGGGATAATATCCAGCATCTGCAATTCGTTGACAGAATGCATTGATTATCTCACTCACCTGTGCCGGCGGAAGGGTACCAAGGGTGGCACTGTCTTCTGCGTCAAAAGCGATGGGAAAGGAGATTGGATAATCCTTTACCAGACTGAGGACAAAATCTGCTTCCTCTCTGGCCATATCAGGAGTGGTAGCCAGAGAATAGATATAAGCGCCGACTTTCAGACCTGCCGCTGATGCACCTTGTACATTGGTATGGAAATAAGGGTCAACAACACCCTTGGATCTGGTGCCCAGCATGACAAAGCTTACATCATCTGCTGCTACAGACGCCCAGTTTACGTTTCCCTGCCATCTGGAAACGTCGATTCCTCTGGCAATTACCTCTTCAATCACCGTACCGTTTGCAAGCTGATAATGGCCATTGACCTTTTCATAGCCTGCTGCCCAGGAATTCATGGCCGGGCCAAACCCCGCAGACATTCCCATAAAGGCACATAATGCTGCTGCTGCAAACCGTATGCCTAATTTCTTGTGTCTCAATGTGATACCTCCTTATCATTCGAGTACTATGTAACGTTGTACGCTTTCTTGCTTCCGGAATGAAAACATAGGCGCACAAAAACAGAAGAAACTTACTTAGCAAGTTCCCCGGTAATCACGGCGGCACCATGCAAACTTATTTTTATTTGTATGGTCCGATATCCGTGTAAATAAAAGGGGTATCCGCGCCGAGGTGCAGATACCCACACAGATACTAATTCCTATGAGATCAGCCGGGGCCTGACGTAAGCCCTGGTGATAGCTGATATACGCCATTGCTTGAAGTATTGGAGGAACCACCAGGAGTATCGTTAGAAGAGCTTCCCGGTGCCCCGCTTAAGGTATTACTGTCGGAAGAGGAGCTTCCTCCCGGCCCGCCGGAGCCTGATGGAGTCGAGGTGGTCCCACCTGGCGTATTGGAGTTGCCTGTTGTTGAGCCACCGGGGGTGTTTCCGCCAGTTGAACCAGAAGGAGAACCGGAAGCATTTCCCTGGTAAGCTCCGTTGGAACCAAAGGTGTAACTTGTTCCATCAATGGTAAGGGTAGTGTTTGCCGCCATCTTACCGGTAGATGGATCAAGATAATAATAAACACCGGAGAGCTGTACCCAACCGGTCATCATATGACCGGAATCATTAAAATAATAATAGGAACCGTCGATCTGTTTCCAGCCGTGGGCCATCTTTCCGCTGGTATCCATGTAATACTTGTTGGTTCCATCACTGAGCCAACCGGTCATCATCCGCCCCAGCACAGACTTGGCATCCACGTTCAGATAGTAGTAGGCATTATCAATCTGTTTCCATCCGGTGACCATCTTGCCGTCAGAGCCGAAGTAAAACCAGTCGCTTCCAATCTGCCCCCATCCAATGGTACATTTTCCGTTTTCTTTGAAATAATACCAGCCGCCGTCCATTTCACGCCATCCGGTGGACATGGATCCGTCGCCCTTCATGTAGTAGTAGTCATTGCCTATTTTTAACCAGCCCTTAACTAGGACACCTGTATCATCCATTAGGTAATAGTATTTACCGCCGTTTTGTATCCATTTGGTAGCCATGGCGCCGTTGGAATGAAAATAGTACCAGTTACCGTTGATCTGTTTCCAACCAGTAGCCATAAAGCCTGTGGAGAGATCAAGAAAATAAAAGGTCCCGTCAGATGTTTTTACCCAACCTTTATGAGTAGAACCATCCTGGTCTATGTACTTCCACTGAGTGCCTTCTGAAACCCAGCCGGTGGCCCCCCAGGCCGTACCTGCCGGTATCAGAGTAGAGGTTCCTACAAGCCCTGCTATAAGCAGTGCTGTCATTTTCTTTCTGTATTGCATACCGTCCTTCCTCCTGTCTAGCCGTTTTATTCATATGCTGTAGTCCGCAGTGCAGCGAGTAAAACCGTAGGTTTTACTCGTTCACGGGCTTTCACCCTATGAAATAAGACGGATAAAGATTTTCGTTGTGCGGGGCACAACGAAAATCTTTATCCGTCTTATTTCGCACTGCTCATCGCTTTCGTGAACATTATACCACAGTACTGACAGAAATACCTAAACATTTTATTACGATTTGCGGACAATTTCCAAAAATCTCATTTTTTGGTGATTTTGGAGCATTTTTTGTAATAATTTTTTGCATACCGATACATGATTATGGTATATTCACCAAATTCATCTCCTAAGGCTGCCTTATATACTGCCCATAAACTCCAAAGAAAACCGCCAAGAGCGATATAAGCGTAAATGGTGTACTTCTCTTCCTCTGAAGGCTCCCGTTCCAGGTAGATCTTTATGAGGTCATCTGTTTCTTCTTCATTGTAATAGGAGTAGATCGCACTCATGCTGATATCTATAAGGGGATCACACATTCCGGAATATTCCCAATCAATTAAGCGCACGTTACCGTCGGGCATCATTAAAAAGTTATCGACCACTGTATCAATATGGGAAAGGACTTTCTCGTGCTTTAAGTTATCCAATTGGTCTAATAGCTCAGTCATCTCCCTGCGGACAACATCGTAATCGTCAAACGGGATACCGCCGTGGGCTTTGCAAAGCTTTTCGTAAAAGTCGATCCGTTCGCGAATGTCAAAGGAATGGTCCACCTTAAGCCCGGATTTGTGGAGCCTTCGGACAACCGCCATGCAGCGTTCCATTTCTTCCCTGCTGGAAGGATTGGCATTGTGAGTACCTTCATAAAATTCCGCAATCTTATATCCGGTTTCCCCATTAAAGTAAATGACCTTTTCCGTAATATCCAGTCCGCTTAAGGCATCATAAACTGCTTTTTCCTGCTGACGGTTAATCAGTAGCTCTGTTCCGGCTCCCGGGATGCGGCAAATATAATGGCGGTCCTTAATTTTAAATAGGAAGGATTTGTTTGTCATACCTGATTTTAAGCACCTTATTTCTGTGATTTCTGACTCCGGTACCTGGAATACGGTCGATACTAATTCCATTGCTTCATTATCAGAATGGTGCTGATACTTCAAATCAAAGCGGCGAAGCTCTTCCAGGTTCTCAAATTCATATACTTCGTCAGCCGGCCTTCGGTTGACGTATAAATCAATGTCCTGTTTTGCTTCCGGAATATGAGGAAGCCTTTTGGCAGCTTCTCCGGACATCATTTCCATATAGACATTTTCCCAGTAAAACTGCTCGGTTCCAGGAAGGTTATAATAATGTTCCAGTACGGTTAAAAATTGTTCTGAGAATAATTTTGAGAAAAAAACCGGCCCATACATCACCCACTTGTCCTGGCCGCCTACGGATACATTTAAAATGCGTCCCTTCTTATTATAATCAAGACACCATTCGGAGGTTTCTCCTTCCATATATGACGCTGAGTACCATGCGCCGCTTTCATAAGCATGATACATATTGTGGCGCATCCAGTTATCGGAAGAAAGAACATACATATTTCTGCCCCGGAGAAGCTTGCGGGCATGATAAATGGTGGTCAGGGTGTTTTTCTGGGAATACTCGGGGTTATATAGAAGCTTAACCTGATATTTGTCTATAAGGTATTCAAACTTTTCCTTTAAATATCCGACCACAATGGTGATATCCTTAATTCCTGCTTCATGTAGCTGGCGGATCTGCCGTTCGATCATTCGTTCTCCGAATACTTCCAGCAGGCCTTTGGGGGTTTCGAAAGTTAAGGGAACGAAGCGGGAGCCGAAGCCGGCGGCGATGATGACGGCGCCGTCTACTTTATTTTCGTTTAAAAGGGCTTGGCCGTCTGGGAGTAGTTCGTATAGGTCATTTCCGTTTCCAATCTCAATGTACTTTTTTTCTATGCATTCCTTTATTAAGTTATTAACAGTTCCCAGGGAAACGCTAAGCTCTTTTGATAAATCTCTCTGTGTGACTGCCGGGTTTTCCAGAATGGAACGGCAGATGATGACGTTACGATCCATAGTCGTGTGACCTCCGTATAGTTAATAAATTGGTAAATTGCGTAAGACGTTCAGAAATTGATATTATTATAGATATATGAACATTATACCATTGAAATGGCAAATTGCAATAGGGATTGCGATAGGGGGGTGAAAGGAGATTGAGATTGAATAGTGATAGGGATTGCGTTTGGATTGTGAACGGAGTATGTACTTGGAGATTGCGATAGAAGATTGTCGTATGGCCTGGTCTAAGGTGCCTGAGAATTAATTATGAATTGATTATGATATGTTATTAATCTTGTACTGTTTTTCTCTGTGACAGACTTTGATTGTTACATTTAGCAGGAAAAAGGTGACTTATTGATCTGGAGAGAGCTCTGTTTTCCGCTTCTGGAGCGGCACATATAATAAGGTTTATCAAGAAAAAACAGAAGAATAAGTCTATAAAAACAGGATTGTACTAATAAAAATACAATCTGATCCCCGAATTGCATTTTCGTAAAGATTATGTAAGAAAATGCACAGAGAAATGTTATAGCATTTTCCAAAAAATTGTATTATACTATACCATGTGATGGAGGAATTGATAGCTTCTGCCGGAAATGTAAATATTTTTTTGTTTTTGCAAAAAATGCAAAAAAAGTAAAAAAGGTATTGATAATTTCCATTATAGGAAGTATAATTACCTCGTAATGCAATTAGGAATTTCGAAGAGTATTTCAAAAAGAAAAAAGGAGAGTGCATTAATTATGAGAAAGCAGACCAAATTAGTTGCTGTATTATCAACAGCAGCACTGCTTGCATTAGGCGCTTCCATGTCCTCTTTCGCAGCAACTGGCTGGCAGGAAGAAAATGGTTCATGGGTGTACTATGACAAGAACGGCGACTTAGAGACAGAGAAATGGGAGAAATCAGGAGATAACTGGTTTTACCTCAATGAAGATGGCGAGATGGCTACCGATGTACTTGTTGAGTACAATGACAACTACTATTATGTAGATGAGAACGGTTCTATGGTAGCTAATAAGTGGGTTTCCATTGAGAACGATGATTATGATGGCGATGATGATAATGAGCCTTTAAATCATTGGTACTATTTTGGTTCTAATGGTAAAGCATATAAGAGCTCCAGCACCAGCAACAGCGCTTCTTTCAAGACCATTAATGGAAAGAAATACATCTTTGATGATGAAGCTAAGATGTTATATGGCTGGATTGATGCCGATGGCCAGAGATTAACAGATGACAACGCTTGGCGTGCTGATAACGGTGTTTACTACCACGGTAATGAAAATGATGGTGCACAGGCTACTGGTTGGGCATATATGCACATCAAAGATGATCAGTGGGAAAATACTGGTGATTTAGAGAAAGGTCTCTCCAGCGACAACACATTTGACGATGAAGAGCAGGATCGTTGGTTCTACTTCAAGAGCAATGGTAAGAAGATGGCCGATAAAAAAGGCGAGACAATCAACGGTAAAAAGTACAGCTTTGACGTAGATGGCCGTATGAATGCTGAGTGGGTTAACTGGGATTCTACACAGACAACTGCTACTAAGACAAGCGGAGACAGAACAGCTACACAGACACAGGGTAATCCGGTATACAGTAGCGGATTCAGATATTATGGAAGTCCAGAAGATGGCGCCAGAGTTACTAAGGGTTGGTTCCAGGTTGTTCCAGGTTCCTACTTAAATGAAGGCGACTATGATGACGATTCTGAAAACTGGTACTATGCTGATAAAGATGGTAAGCTGATTACAGGACAAATGAAGACTATCAACAGCAAGAAGTATGCTTTTGATAACCAGGGAGCTATGATTGATGGCTTTAGATTTGTTGAATTAGCTTCTGACAATAAAACTATTGTTTCTCTTGCAAAGAAAGACGATTCAGCTAAACCATATGACACAACCGATGGATTTAAGGCTAATGCTTCTTATTGGGAAGGCGAAGGCTACAAATTCTATTTCTTCGGTGATGATGGTGCTGTAAAGACTAACAAACAGAACATCACTATTGATGGTGATACTCATAGCTTCTTACTGAATAAGTCTGGTACCTTCAAGGGTGCGGGTAAGACAGCTCTTGATAACAAGAAGTATTATCAGTCTGGTATGCTGTTATCAGCAGATAAAGATGATAAGTATGCTGTAGTTAAGGCCAATATTGGCACTGATGGAAAACTTACTGGCGCAACTGTTCTGACAACAGATGAATTCTTACGCTTAATGGACGTTGATAGTGTTGTAACTAATGATAAATATTCAGAGGAATACAATTTAACAGAAGCAGCAAAAGATACTGCAACTGTTGAGTACAGATTAGTTAATACTGCTGGTACTGTTCAGAAGGGCAAGAACAAAGCTAAAGATGGCAATGACCGTTGCTATGAAGTTAATGGTAGTGGTAACATTGTAAAGGTTTTCGTTGAAAACTAATTTATTGCAATAATTTAAATAAAAGACCGGAAGTTATTAAGAATTTCCGGTCTTTTTTTGACTCTTTGTCAATAGTTGGGGTGGGATTCTTCTGAATCCTGCTCCATTCTTGTATTTAGAACTGGTTTGATAATTAATCTTGCTATATGATGTTTTTTAGTATGCTGAATAAACTTTGTATCACTAGAGGCATAGTCCTATAATTCATCGATGGGGACAGACTTAATTGGCATTGTATAGTGGACTGCGGGCAGGAGCTGCAGATGGTTAAACATAAGGGTGTAACCTACTTTAGAGAGAATGTTTGTCGGAGTAGCGAATTAGTATAAAAGGTCAGCTATTTAGTCTGGCGTTGATTAAAGATGCAGGAAATAGTAGTGTCACCAAAATGGCAGATACGGACTGTGCTATATAACGGCGTATCTGATGTCGTTAATTTCCTGAGTTCGATAATCATGGACCTTTTTGGTTCTACAGCCGAAACAAGAACAGGACAACTCTGAAGGGTGTATTTCATGAAGAACTTTAGGTAGCTATCCGCATGACTTATCCTTTTTACAAAAACATTTTCCAAGTTAAATGAGCTTAACTATTAATAGGGCACATCCTTAAGGGACACATCCGTTAACAATGAACTTTAGTCGGGAATAATGTGCTTTGGGGGGCTTGTGGAGCATACGAGTTTTGAACCATTTAAGGTCTCAAATTAAAACTCTATTATAATATTTAATATTTTGTATTTTATGGTGCCATAATTGAAGATTTAGTATTTCTTTTACTTCAACAGTTTTTACGATTTACTGATAGTAGTACTATTAATGATGGTGAAGAATTAATTCTAGTATATGGTAAAGGGCTTTGATTTTGTAAAAGTTGCAGGATTAAATACAAAGTGTTATACTAAGTACATTAAATGTGAAAGGGATTATATATCATGATTGAATTACACAAAAATGAAGAGAAAAGAGGATTTTTGTCTATAGTACTTGGAATATATGTGGTATTAGTTGGTGTAGGACTACCTATTGTTATTAGAGATCGCTACTTTGATATTCTTGTTGCTAAATATTATTATTACTGTATTTGTACGATTTTAATGGTGATATTAGTGCTGGGTTATTTCGCCACAGTGAGAGCAAGACAGACAATATTGTATTTTAAGGAGTTTTCTTTTAGTGATTTTTTGAAAAGGTTTACAGTAGCAGACTATGCTGCCATAATATTCTTAATAGTTGCAATTTTATCCACTTTAACTTCGGACTATCTTTATGAATCTTTCTGGGGCAACGAAGGAAGGTTTTCAGGGCTATTTTTGATAATTTGGTATGTTGCTAGTTATTTTTGTGTGAGTAGATTTTGGAAATTTAAGAATTGGTATATTGACATCATGCTAATTGCTGGTATGCTGGTATGCTTGTTTGGAATTACTGATTACTTTCAATTAGATATTTTTCATTTTAAAGTTATTATGAATCCAGATCAGTGGCTTATTTTTACTTCAACAATAGGTAATATAAATACCTATACAGCGTATGTTGGTATTGTTGCGGCCATTGCAACAGTTTTGTTTGCAACAGATAAAAATAATATTAGCATGATCTGGCACTATTTGTGTATGGTTATTTCCTTTTTTGCAATAATAATGGGAGTTAGTGACAATGCATATCTCTCATTAGGAGCATTATTTGGTTTTTTACCATTATACTTATTTGGAAGTAAGATAGGGATTCGGAAATATGTTATTATATTAGCGACATTTTTTTCTGTTATTCAATTTATTAACTTGATTAACTTTTATTTTAAAGATATGGTAATAGGAATAGATAGTATATTTGTCTTAATAGCTAATTCTGGTATATCTATGATATTAACCCTTTTTCTTTGGGTATTGATTATCTTTTGGTATTTATGGGATTATGTTAAAAAAACCCCAAATAGAGAATATGGAAATTTATTTAGATATTTCTGGTTAATCATACTTTTATCAGTATCAATTATTATTTTATATATCATATATGATTGTAATCTTCAGGGAAATATTGGCAAATACGGAAATATAGGTAATTACCTTGTATTTGACGATGATTGGGGAACTAATAGAGGTTATATTTGGAGAAATGCTATTGAACGTTTTTCAAAATTTTCCTTATGGAAAAAAATGGTTGGTTTCGGCCCTGAAACATTTGGGATTTTACTGATGTACCAAACAAAAGGTAATCCATATAATTTGATTTTTGATAGTGCTCATAATGAATATTTACATTTTTTACTTACAATTGGAATAGTAGGTTTGTTCTCTTATTTAGTATTTATATTTGCATGTATAAAAAAATGTTTTGATTTTAAAAAGAAAAATTCATATATTATAGCAATAGCTTTTGGACTAATTTGTTATAGTATTCAGGCCTTTGTAAATCTTAATTTACCCATAGTTACACCAATTTATTGGCTATTATTAGCAATGGGTAGTTCCAAATTTATTAATAATTAAGGCAAAATTTAGAATAAGATCATTGTATAGTTAAAACTTAATAAAAAGGAAAAATATTCATAAAATCTTAAAAACTAACAGCTCTTTTTATTTTGTAGAACATTGTAATTAAGGTGAATACTATGGTATACTAGTAAAGCTTTGAGAAGATTGAAATACAAAATGATAAGTAAAGGTGCATTTATATGAAAGATAAACGAAAATATAAAAGACTTATTAAAGTGTTTTTTACTTTTGGAATTACATCAATGCTGATTGTACTATATGGCTGGACTTGGATAGATCATTATAATCGAATTATAGAGTTTCCGTTTTTTCGACGTGGAAACTGGATGATGATTTTCCTTTATGGGATTCTTCTTATTCTTTTTATGAGTACATATGGTGGTTTTAAAGTTGGATATTTAAAAAAAGGAAATTTAATATATTCTCAAATTTTGGCAGTAATTTTCACTAACATTTTTACGTACCTACAAATTGCAGTTTTAGATAAGCATTTTTTAAATCCTTTACAGTTAATCAGAATGACAGCGTGGGATTTTTTGGTTATTGTGGGTTGGACTTTCATCTATCAAGGGATTTATGGAAAATTATTTCCGCCAAGAAAAATGCTTTTAATTACTGGTAATAGATCTGATTATCATCTTATGGAAAAAATCAATTCAAGGGAAGATAAATACGAGATATGTAGTGTAATAAATATTGAGCAGGGAATTGCTTCCATGCAACAGGAGATATGCAAATATGATGGTATAATAGTAGGAGATATTTCATCTCATGAACGTAATTTGATACTTAAGTATTGTTTTGCAAATTCTGTCCGTACCTACAGTGTTCCAAAGATATCAGACATTTTATTAAAGAGCTCAGTTGAATTGAATTTGTTTGACTCTCCACTGTTACTCTCCAGAAATGAAGGATTTACTATTGAGCAACTATTTATTAAACGATTAATTGATATAATAGGAGCTTTAATAGGAATAGTGATAACAAGTCCTCTTTTTATTATCATAGGTTTTAGCATTAAACTTTCAGATAAAGGTCCTGTCTTTTTTAAACAAGCTAGATTGACTAGAGAAGACAAAATATTTAGTATATATAAGTTTCGTACCATGATTCAGGGAGCTGAAAAGAATGGGGAGGCACGTTTGGCTACGAAAGGGGATTCTAGAATCTTACCTATTGGACATTTCCTGAGGAGAACAAGGTTGGATGAACTTCCACAGCTTTTTAATATATTAATGGGCCATATGTCCTTTGTAGGTCCTAGACCAGAGAGACCAGAAATTGTAAAAGGAATACTTAAAGTTATGCCAGAATTTTCCTACCGGACAAAGGTCAAGGCGGGTCTCACTGGCTATGCGCAAATTTACGGGAAGTATAATACAACTGCATATGATAAACTAAAACTAGATTTAACATATATTCGTAATTATTCATTACTTTTAGATTTAAAGCTGATTATTATGACACCTAAAATTATGTTTATGAAAGAAAGTGCAGAAGGTGTGGAAGCAGATGATCATACCAGTTAACATAAGTAACAAGCTTGTTGATAGGAACTATTTTTCCAACAGAGCAGTCCTGAAAACTTGACTATTTGGTCTTGCGTTACCGTTTAAAATGAATTTGGCTGCAGATCCAGTAGAGAATAGTGCTTGGGTGATTAAAAGGATTTATTTATAATGAGATAAATTATGATGATTGGAAAATAATACCTTGTAAAGTTGTAATATTTTAAGATAAAGTAATTGACAGCAGTAATAACAAGGTCAATATTTGGATAATGAAGGAGTAGTATTTTGAAAAAAATAATAGGCATAATTAGTTATTTGTTACTTAGCTTAGGAATCTTCCAATTGGTTAAAGATAGTACATTGTTTATTACATTAAATGAGAACCCAACATGGATTTTTTTGAGGTATATGGTTTTATCTTGTATGTTGGCTTTTGTCATAATGTTTCTACTTATTTTATATATTAAACGAAAAAGTTTCTACCCGTTTTTAAGCAAGCTATATCGATTTCGATCATTACTATTTCAATTAGTAAAAAGGGATTTTAAATCAAAGTATAAGCGTTCTGTTTTAGGGGTATTGTGGTCAGTACTTAATCCATTATTAACTATGTGTGTTATGACAATTGTATTTTCTTCAATATTTCGTTTTGATGTTGAAAATTATCCAGTATATTTGTTAAGTGGACAATTGATTTTTACCTTATTTAGTGAAATAACAAATACATGTATGTTTTCGGTTTTAGCATCAGCACCTCTTATGAAAAAAGTCAATACACCAAAATACATTTTTCCATTATCAAAAGCAATATCAGCACTTATTAATTTCTTTTTTTCAACCATTGCATTGTTAATAGTAATGTTTGCGACTGGAAGTCCGATTTACTCAACTATTTTGTTGGCGCCCTTACCCGTTCTGTATATTTTTGTTTTTTCTCTAGGAATTGGTTTAATATTAGCGGCGGCCATAGTATATTTCAGAGATATGTCTTATTTGTATGGGGTGCTGATAACTGCTGTTACGTATATAACGCCCCTTTTTTATCCTATAAGCATCATACCGGATCATTTTAAATGGTTGATATCAATAAATCCATTATATCACTTTGTGGAGTGTTTCAGAACAGTCGCGATTTATGGAGGAGTGCCCAGTTTATGGCAGAATTTAGTTTGCATTTTATTAGCGCTTGTTTCTTTGATATCTGGTATAATTATTTTTTACAGGCAACAAGATAGATTTATCTTATACGTTTAGTGCATTAGGAGAAGAGTTTAATGAATGAAAATTCGGTGATCAGATTGGATCATGTTACAATGAAGTATAATTTGAGTAAAGATAGAGTCGATAGCATCAAAGAATATATAATTAAACTTATGAAAAGACAATTATTTTATGATGAGTTTATTGCTGTTAAGGATGTTTCACTTGAAATTTCAAAGGGCGAGGTATTTGGTTTGGTAGGACTTAATGGTGCTGGAAAATCAACCTTGTTAAAGCTTGTGGCAGGGGTAATAAAACCAACTACAGGAACTGTTACTGCTAAAGGGACTATTGCGCCGCTTATTGAATTGGGAGCTGGCTTTGATCCCGAACTTACAGCCAGAGAAAACGTTTATATGAATGGTGCAGTAATGGGCTACTCGGTGAAGTATATGAAAGAACGATTTGAACAAATTATTGATTTTGCTGAGTTATGGGAGTTTGTTGATGTTCCCATTAAAAATTTTTCATCAGGCATGCATGCGCGATTGGGTTTTTCGGTTGCTACTATTGTAAAACCTGAAATATTAATTGTTGATGAGATTTTGGGTGTAGGAGACTTTAAGTTCCAACAAAAGTGTAACGATAGAATAAAAGAACTCATGAGTGATGGTACTACAGTACTGATGGTTTCTCATTCGTCAGATCTAATTGAAGAATATTGTGACCGGGCAGCATGGCTAGAAAAGGGAGAACTTAAAGATGTCGGTCCTGCAAAAGAAATTTGCGAAAGATATCTGTCAATGCGGTGATGATTATACTATAGAGGAAGTGAATAATTGAAGAGGATTTTTGTAGCAGCATGGAGTTATCCTCCGAAGATGTCGGGGGAAAGTGTGGTTTGTAGGAGAACACTTGAAAACTCAAAGTTATACTATGATGTTTGCAGTTGTATGCAAAAGGTCGAGGACGCTGATGCCGATAAGGTGAGAGTATTTCCTGTTCATGGACGATATATTAGATGGCCATTTAACGTAGTTAAACAGTTTATAAAGCTTGATAAAACGGAACATTATAATATTATAATGACAAGGGTTATGCCACCGAATGGGCATTTTGCTGGGATTTTAATTAAGCTATTGAGGCCTCATGTAAAATGGGTGGTGTATTTTTCTGATCCAATTTGGAATTCGCCTTTCATTAGCTTTTTCTCGCTTTTTAGAAAAAATCTTCAACAACAGCCTAATTATCTTTTAATGAAGGTGTTTGGAAGTGCTGCTTGGTTAGGCACGAGGTTTGGAGATTTGCTTGTTTTTAATAATGACCGTTTAGCTAGATATGTTCTTGGTGAAAAATATAATTCTTTTAAAGATAAAATAGTGATTACGCCTTATGGGCATGAAGGAGTGCAGTTACAGAAATGCCTGCAAAAACAACCAAGTGATAAGGTGGTAATTGCACATGTTGGTCAAATCTATGGTGCTCGCTCTTTTTCTAGAGTTGTTGAAGCTTTAGAGATTTTAAAACAAAATTATCCGGAGCAGTACAACCGCTTGGTGATTTTGCAAGTTGGATTTATTTGTAGTTCTGAAAAAAGTGCTATTATTAATTCGAAGGTTATTAATAGCTTTTGTTTTGTTGATGAAGTTGATTATGAGAAGAGTTTAGAATATATGAGAACAGTAGATTTTGCTCTAATACTTGACCCTTATTTTTCAGAGAAAAACAAAAATATATATGTACCAGTGAAAATATATGATTATATGTCAGTAGGTGCAGAAATTATAGCAGTAGCTGATGATGACAGTGCGACAGCCGATATCGCCAAAGAATTAGGCTGTGCTTTAGCAGGCCATAATGCTGAGGAAATTGCCAATATGTTGTTAAATTGTGTATCGGGTAATATTGGTAGACACATTGACAGTGGCGGGCGTTTTCATTGCCGTAAAGGGGTGGAAATTTTGGATTCTTGCCTAGAGCAGTTGTTAGATAATGATTAATATTAAGATCATGGAGGGTTTGTAAAATGAGTATGGAAATGAATAAACTGCCTAAGATATCGGTAATAATTCCGTTTTATAATAGGATAGAATTATTGAAAGAATCAATTAATAGTGTTCTAAATCAAACTTATCAAGATTTTGAGATAATACTAGTGGACGATGGGTCAACGGAGGACATCAAGGACATAGAACTGCTTGCTAATCAGAAACAAAAGATAAGATTGTATACACAAGAGAATAAAGGTGTTTCTGCAGCTAGAAACTTTGGTATTTCTATGGCTAAAGGTGAGTTTATAGCTTTTTTAGATTCTGATGATTTATTTTTACCAGAAAAATTAGAAAAACAAATAAATTTTATGGAAGAAAATGACTATCTAATATCTCATACTTCATATGAATGTTTTTCTAATGATAATAGACGGATAAGAGTTATGGATTCAGGAATGGAAAGGGGAAATCTTTTTAAAAGATTTTTATATTGTTGCAGAGTTGCTACGCCAACAGTAATGTTAAAAAAAGAATTGCTTGACAAATTTGATCAACCTTTTTGTACTAAGTTTCATATTGGAGAGGATGTCTGTCTATGGATTGATTTGGCA
Source organism: [Clostridium] celerecrescens 18A (assembly GCF_002797975.1). Lineage (NCBI taxonomy): Bacteria > Bacillati > Bacillota > Clostridia > Lachnospirales > Lachnospiraceae > Lacrimispora > Lacrimispora celerecrescens. The sequence goes on from NZ_PGET01000001.1 coordinate 4,959,861, forward strand.
TATCAGTATGAAATTGGCGGAATTGACGAGATTTTAACCTCAGTTAGATATAGTGATACGACTGCAGCGTTAGATCTTAACAAACAAAGAATGGGTTTGACAAATATATTGAGCCATATAATGTCTAGACCCGAGTATGCTAATAATGAACATGAAATTGCTAAGTTGGTTAATGCTCTGAATATACAGTACGAAATGGCTAGAATACAAGCTGAACAGGCGGAAAGGATTAATAATATTAGAGAGAACTTAAAATCCTATCATAAAAAGATTGAAGTAGAGCAAAAAGAAAAGGGATTTTTTCCTAAGATTTCAATTGTAATTCCAGTATATAATGGTGCAAATTACATGCGAGAAGCAATAGATAGTGCTCTCTTTCAGACCTATCCTAATATTGAAGTGGTTGTGGTTAACGATGGTTCGACCGATGGCGGTCAGACAGATAAAATTGCGAGATCATATGGTGATTATATCAGTTACTACATAAAAGAAAATGGCGGAGTAGCTACCGCGCTTAATTATGGTATAAATAAAATGACTGGAGAATACTTTTCTTGGTTAAGTCATGATGATATGTATACTCCGAAGAAAATTGAGAATCAAATTAAGGAACTCACAAACTGTGATGATAAAGAAACTTTGATTATGGGAGGCTACCAGGTTGTATCTGCTAATGGTGAGAAACTGTACGAAGTTGATCCGATAAAATTGTATGGTAATGAAAAACTGAGAAATGGACTTTTTGTACTTATGAGAGGTTGTGTTCATGGTTGTTCACTATTGATTAATAAAAGGCATTTTGAAAGGGTAGGATGCTTTGATCCCACTTTGCCTACTACACAAGACTATGATCTGTGGTTTAGAATGCTACGAAGGCAAAAAGTTAAATTTATTGAGAGTCTTGATATTTTATCTCGATCACATGAGGAACAAGATAGCAAAAAATTAATAACAACTCATGTCGCTGAATGTGATAGGCTTTGGATTGGTATGATTAATTCGCTATCTCCAGAAGAAATGTGTGAAATGGAAGGATCGGTTCAAAAGTTTTACGTTAAAACTAGAGAATTTTTGGTAAATAATACTGGATATAAGAATGTTATTGCATTTCTTACTCGACGAATTCTTATAACCATGGTAGAAAATATGAAATCAAATCCAATAAGGGTGAATGAATTACTGCGTGAATCAAAAATACCCAAGTCGATTTTGGCACAAAAAAATATTGAAGAATTAATTCGAAAAGAAAAAATTAAACCGCGAATTGCTTTTTTGTTGCCATTTCCTAATGAACTTGGGGGTCTAAATAGAATAGTATTACAGATGGCTGGCTTATTGACTCCAAAATATGAAGTATTGTTGATTATGGATGACCATTATGACGGAAATGGGTATTCACTTTGTGAGAATATAATACAAGTTGAAGCTCCCAAGGTTACGGCTAATGCTGATATCTTACCTAAACTTTTGGTAATACTTAATGTTGATATTTGTATAAATAGCTATAATTGTATTCCTGAATATTTGAATCTGTACGAACCACTTCGCAATATGGGTATAAAAACAATTGCTTGGTCGCATGAATTTTACTTTTTGCCATATTGGAATACGGATTTATATAAATGCTTATCTATAAAAAATAACGCACTCGCTTGTGCGAATGCTGTTATTTGGCTAAATAGCACAAGTGCTAGTTTTTATAGTCAACTCAATGATAATGCTTTGGTCATGCCTAATATGGTAACAATAGAAAATATTAAAAGTGATATAAAACATCAACAAAAAAATATAATTGCTATTGGTAGGTTTGATGATCCTCGTAAAGGGTTTAAAGAATTACTACAGGTATTCAAAAAGATCTCGTTGAATAATGATACTGTAGAGTTATACATCGTGGGTCCATATGATCTAGGACAGAGTGTACCTGGTGACGAAAGTCTGACTTATGAAATGTTAATTAGAAAGCTGAATTTACCTCTTTCCAGAATCCACTTTACCGGTTGGGTTAAGGAGGTTGAACAATATTATGAGAAAGCCTGCCTACACTTGATGACTTCTAGATATGAAGGGTTTGGTCTTGCTATAACTGAGGCAGCAGCTTATAATATTCCGTCAGTAATCTTTGAAGGTTCTGGGTTAGATGATATTATTACAGATGGAGTTGATGGGTATGTTATCCCTCAAGGTAATCTTAATGAAATGGCAGAAAAGATTATTGATTTATTGGCTGATAGCGAGAAAGTGAGTCAGATGGAAATAGCAGTCGGTGATATTATTCATAGATATAGCAAAGATAATATTGTAAGGCGTTGGGAGGTGCTAATTGAATTAGTTCTAAAGTATAGCATGAGTCAACAGGAAGAGCTAAACATAGCCTTACATGATTATTTAATGTTTGAACCAAAAAATCGTGAAGCTTTGTATAAACAAGCAATACAGGAATATGAAAGTTGTATTCAGAAGTTGCTAGCATCGCGCGTTGAAGTTACTGATGGAACAGGCAATGTAGTATATTATCCATTATATGACGGAGCATATCAGCAGGAATGCATAAACATGATGAATAGTCTATCATGGAAAATCACTAAGCCTTTACGTTTGATTCGCAAAGTGCAGCTATCTTTGAAACAGGGTGGTCTAAAAGTGACACTAAGAAAGATAAAAAGGAAACTTTTCAAATATTAAAGAAAGGATATTTTGTATATGGATGGCCGATATATATATGCAGCCTCAAAGGTGAAAAACAGAAATTCTAGAATATTGGAAATTGGGCCGCTTAATCGGCCAATATTTACAAAATGCCAATATGCCAATTGCTTTTATTGCGATATAAGATCAACTGAAGCTGTGAAAGCATTATATACTGGAAATGCATACTTAGATGCAACTGGTATTTCAATTAATATAAATACTATCGTCGATATTGATTTTGTATTAAATGGGAATTACTCAGAGACATTTGCTAATATTGAAAAATTCGATTATGTCGTTGTTTCTCATGTTATAGAACATGTTGATGATATTTTGTATTTCTTCAATGACATTGCTTCAGTTCTTAAACCTGGTGGGTCATTAATTATTGTTTACCCAGATAAACGGTATTGTTTTGACCACTACAGGCAGGAAGCCTCTTTTCGTGATGCCTTTGAAGTAAGTCAAAAAGGTTATAAAGCAAACGGGAGAATGGTATTTGACTTTTTGTTCAATGCGATACAAGAGAATTCTGAGCCATTTTTTTGGCAGGCATATCAAATGGAGAACCATATGCCAGTTAATTCTTTTGAAGCTGCTAAAGCTGCTTATAACCGTATAATGGATGGATCGCATGAGGATGATGTCCATTATTGGCCATTTAGTGATATTGGATTTTTAAAATTTCTATATGATTGTACTCGTGCTGGTTTGCTGAAATTTACTTGCACTGATTTTGTACCAACTGCAGAAAATACGCAACAATTTTTTGTGACGTTGCGATATGATGAAACAGTACCGGAGAATATTGAAAAAGAACTTGTAAATTTAAGAAGCATGGTAGCAAAAGCACCGATAGAATACCGAAATTCCGGACAGTTGCGTATAGAAGAACAAAACAATCTTTTTCTACAAGAGCGAGAAGCGTTACAGTCGCAGGCTATGGCAGCAATTAACCAGAGCGAGAAATTACTGAGGCAGGTTGATGAACTTCAGACAATGATTGAATCGAAAAATCAACAATATATTGAATTACAGTCGCGGCTTTTGACTGTTGAAGAGTATTCTCATCAATTAGAGTTAGACTTGAGTATGCAACGAGAGAGGGCTGAGACGAATGCAAAGATTGTTGATGAACTAAAGGCCCAGATTGCAATGATATTAACGAGCAGTAGTTGGAAAATCACTGCACCAGCAAGGCGTTTGGTTGATATAATAAGAAAAAGATAAACAAAAGTAGGTGTAAAGCAATGCGATATGAGCGAAAAGTTGCATTTTTACTCCCTTCTATGACAATGGGTGGAGTTTCGAAAATGTTACTTGATATTTTACGTGATTTAAAAGACTCTACTTGTAAAGTGGAAATTCTTTTATTAAATAGGGAAGGCGAAATGCTTGACCAGTTACCTGAATGGGTAACTGTTAAGAAGGTAGCCGGAATTAAAGATTTGGAAGGTCTTCGTAAAAATATTTCAAACTTGTTAAATAGACTAGGCTTAAAACATCTTTTCCATATATTAAAGGGAATTTATCATAGGCATGGGCATTTGTTGGTAAGTAAAAGATACACCTTTGTAAATGATAGCTATGATGTAGTTGTTGCCTTTCAAGATGGAATGGCAACGTGGTATGCTGCTAGAAACATTGCAGGAACATGTAAACTTGCGGTAATACATACTGATTTTGAAAAGGCCCAGTATGATGCTTCCATTGAAATGAAAATCTATGGTGGTTTTGATGGTATTTATTGCACTTCTCAGTCTGCTAGAGAAAGTTTCTTGAGGTGTTTGCCAGAGTTTGCTGAACATACGCAGGTATTATTGCCTCATATAGACCGTGCAGATATATGCCGAAAGGCAGCTATATTCAATGGTGTTGAACTTTCCACAACTGGTGTTAACATTGTTACTGTTGCCAGACTCAGTCATGAAAAGGGTATTGATAAAGCATTAAGTGTATTGGGGAAGTTGCTGGTAGCGGGATATGACGTGCACTGGTATTTTATTGGTGACGGTGTGGATCGTGATAGGCTAGAGGCACTGGCTATTAAATTAGGCTGCAAAGATAATGCCGTATTTACTGGTAAATTAGATAATCCTTACAGAACTATGGCGGTCGCGGATATTTATGTACAGCCATCAAAATATGAAAGCTATTGCATTGCACTGGCAGAAGCCAGAGCTTTGGGTTGTGCAATAGTAACTACGGACTTCCCAAGCGCACATGAGCAATTGGACCATGGAGGGGGAATAATATCAGGAACGACTGAGCAAAGCTTATTTGATAGTATAAAAATATTGATAGATGACCCTGAAGAGAGAAAAAAGATCGCTTTGCAGAATAGAGAGTTATTTTGTGAGGATATATATATAAACAATCGCTTGGTACAGGATATTAAAGACTTATTTAAAGGAGAAAAATTATGATGACCAAAGAACCAGATGACATTTTCAAAGGAAAAACGCTATTTATATCAGGCGGAACCGGTAGTTTTGGTAATGCTGTTTTGGAAAGATTTTTATCAACAGATATCGGTGAAATTAGGATTTTTTCTCGTGACGAGAAAAAACAGGATGATATGAGAAAATTGTATAAAAACGACAAGATTAAATTCCATATTGGTGATGTCAGAGATATTTCTAGCGTTAAAAATGCAATGTATGGCGTTGATTATATTTTTCATGCTGCAGCACTAAAGCAGGTTCCTTCTTGTGAGTTCTTTCCGCTGGAGGCTGTGAAGACCAACGTGCTGGGAACTGACAATGTACTAACTTCGGCAATTGATTTGGGAGTTAAGCGTATAATTTGCCTTTCTACTGATAAGGCTGCTTACCCTATTAATGCAATGGGGATTTCCAAAGCGATGATGGAAAAGGTTATTACCGCGAAAGCAAGAACTGTACCTTCTGATAAAACTACAATAGCCTGTACTCGTTACGGCAATGTAATGTGCTCTAGAGGTAGTGTTATTCCGCTGTTTATTGATCAGATAAAGGCTGGAAAACCACTAACAATTACCGATCCAAATATGACACGTTTTCTGATGAGTCTGGAAGAAGCAGTGGAATTAGTGGTTTATGCTTTTCAAAATGCTAACCCTGGTGATTTGTTTATTCAGAAGGCACCGGCCTGTACGATCGCCGATTTGGCTGAAGCAGTGACTGAATTATTTAATCCAAGTGCAGAGGTTAGAAATATTGGAACCAGACATGGTGAGAAGCTTTATGAAACACTTATGACAGCAGAGGAAAAAATAAAGAGTGTCAATGAAGGAGGATATTTCCGTGTGCCGGTTGATAAGAGAGATCTTAATTATGAAAAGTACTTTGAAGTAGGTAATACCGAGATTGAATCAATTGAGCCATATACCTCTCACAACACAACAAGATTGAATGTTAAACAAGTTAAAGAAAAATTGTTAACTCTAAGTTATGTAAGGGATGAATTGGAGGCATGGAAAAATAGATGAGAATATTGGTTCTAGGTGCAACTGGTATGGCTGGACATATGATTTCTTTATATTTTAAAGAGTGTGGTCATCATGTTGTTTCATTTTCCACAACACCATTTTTACATTGTGAAAATATTGTTGGTAATGCTTTTGATACAGAATTGATTAAAAAGGTAATTTCTGAAGGGAAATTCGATGGTATTATTAATTGCATAGGCATACTTAACAAAAGTGCAGAGGATAATAAAGCGTTGGCTGTATACTTAAATAGCTATTTACCTCATCAGTTAGTTGACTTAACTAAGGAAACAAAAACTAAGGTGTTACACATGAGTACAGACTGTGTCTTTTCAGGAAGGACAGGCAACTATACAGAAGAAAGCTTTAGAGACGGTGAAACGTTCTATGATCGGTCAAAAGCACTAGGTGAAATTTCGGACAGTAAGAATCTTACTTTTAGAAATTCTATAGTTGGACCAGATATGAATGAACATGGGATTGGTTTATTTAATTGGTTCATGAAACAAGGCGGAACAATTAATGGTTATACTGGTGCTATGTGGACTGGTGTTACAACCCTGACATTAGCGAAAGCTATGGAGCAGGCATTACAGGAGAACTTATCAGGGCTTTATAACTTAGTAAACAATACCTCTATTTCTAAATATGATCTATTGGGATTGTTTAATAAATATTTTAGAGATAATGAACTATTAATTTTACCTAGTGACAAACTTCAGGTAAATAAACAGCTTGTTAGAACAAGGGAAGATTTTTCGTTTGTTGTACCAAGTTACGAGCAGATGATATCGGAAATGTACGACTGGGTAATGGCTCATAAAGAGTTATACCCCCATTATTATAGGTAGGTGTATTTATGAGTAATGTAGAAAAGCTAAAATTGATGACTATTGTCGGGACACGTCCCGAAATCATCAAAATGTCAGAAATTATTAAAGCGAGTGACAAATATTTTAATCATATATTAGTACATACTGGTCAGAACTATGATTATACGCTAAATGAAGTATTTTTTAATGATTTGGGGCTACGCGCTCCTGACTACTATTTGGGAGTTGTAGGCGAGGATCTGGGAGAAACCATGGCGAATGTAATTTCCAAATCGTATAAATTGATGCAGGAAATAAAACCAGACGCACTCATCGTCTTGGGAGATACCAACTCTTGTTTATCTGTAATTTCTGCAAAAAGACTTAAAATTCCGATTTTTCATATGGAAGCAGGCAACAGATGTTTTGATGAGAACCTTCCGGAGGAAATAAATAGAAGAATTGTTGATGTAACAAGTGACGTTAATCTTTGTTATACCGAGCATGCACGTAGATATATATCAAATGCTGGTGTTAAAAAAGAGTATACATATGTTGTTGGTTCTCCAATGGCAGAGGTCTTAACGAAATATACTGATCAAATTGAGAATAGTAATGCATTAGAACAATTGGGATTAACAAAAGGAGACTATGTTTTACTATCTGCACACCGAGAGGAAAACATTGATAACGAAGCTAATTTTATGCAGCTAATGAGTGCAGTTAATTCTATAGCGGAGAAGTATAATATGCCAGTGATATATAGTACTCATCCACGTAGTGCAAAATTTATTGACAAAAGAAATTTTAAGTTCCATCCTAATGTGAGAACTTTAAAACCATTTGGATTCTTTGATTACAATAATTTGCAAAAAAATGCTTTTTGTGTAGTTTCCGATAGTGGTACTGTACCAGAGGAGGCGTCATTCTTTAAATTTCCTGCAATTTCGATTAGAACCAGCACTGAGAGACCTGAGGCTTTGGACAAAGGAAATTTTGTAATTGGAAGTATTACTGCAGATCAGGTACTACAAGCGGTAGAACTAGCCACTGCAATGCAGAAAAATAATGAGTTAGGGACTGATGTGCCGGATTATATAGATCAGAACGTTTCGACTAAAGTTGTAAAGATCATTCAAAGCTATACTGGTATCATAAATAGAATGATTTGGCGGAAAGAGTAACAATGATATTTGCATTCGTGCACTCTTTTTTAGAGGATGAGGCTGAAGATGAAAAAAGCGTTATTAGTTACTACTGTAAGCGGATTTGTGCCGCAGTTTGAGATGAATAATGTCAGACTGCTACAACAGATGGGATATGAGATACATTATGCTTCAAATTATCATACACCGTCTTATGGAAAGGATAATAGTCGCCTGGATGGTACTGGGATTGTAAGACATCAGATAGATTTTGTGCGGAGTCCTTATAGTTTGAAAAATTGGAAGGCATATAAGCAACTAAAAATTCTAATGGAAAAAGAGCACTTCCAATTAGTGCACTGCCACACCCCTATGGGAGGGGTGATGGCAAGGCTGGCCGCTCATGCTACAGGGACTGTACCACTTTTTTATACGGCTCATGGATTTCATTTTTATAAAGGTGCACCATTAGTTAATTGGCTATTTTATTATCCGGTAGAAAAGTGGTTGTCACGCTATACAGATCAGCTAATGTGTATAAATAAAGAGGACTATAAACGGGCCAGTAAATTTCATGCCCGTTATGTGGATTATATTCCTGGAGTGGGAATTGATCTGAAAAAAATTAGATACGTATCTGAGACGGATATTGACAAGAAAAAGGCGGAGTTGGGAATTCCTACGGATAAAAAGATTGTTTTGTCAGCGGGTGAATTAATTAAGCGGAAAAATCATGAAAGCGTGATACGAGCAATCGCACGAATTCAAGATGAATCTCTGTTGTATGTAATCTGTGGACAGGGGGAACTGGCTAAGCACCTTGCAGATGTGGTTAAAAAAATGATGCTGGAAGATCGTGTGCTTTTTACAGGGTACCGCTCAGATATTTTTGAAATTTATCAGATCGCTGATTTGTATATATTCCCTTCTTTTCAGGAGGGTTTGCCTATGGCGCTACTTGAAGCTATGGCTAATAGACTGCCCGTTATATGTTCTGATATACGCGGAAGCAGGGACTTGATGGATGAGGACACTCCGGATGATGTGAAAGCTAGATGGAGGATTTGTGATGGCGGCATAATGGTAGATAAGGCAGATGATATTGAGGCGTATGCAGAAGCAATTGAATATTTTTTAAAAGATACAGAAGAATTGAAAGTTTGTGGAAAACGGAATGCATTGAAGGCAGAAAAATTTTCAAGAGAATGCGTTGAAAGTCGTATGAAGGATATCTATAAGAGATCCAATACTGATTGATGATAGTAATAGACCATTTTGATTCAATGATTTATATTGTTATTCAATACTGTGAATTTTTTATTGCATAGCAATTGACTAGAGCATACTCAAAAAATCTATAATACAAAACTTATTCATTAGATGATTCAGTTTAGAAAAGTTAACAAGTCAGTAGATTTCAGGAATCTTCATACAATTTTCATCAGGGAAGATAGATACAAAAAGATTAATCATATTTAAAGAGGTAAAAGTTTGTTAATAATAATAGTTACTTTATTTATGAGTTATTTAATATATGGATATGTTAAACCTAATATAACTTGTTCTAACCGGATTATGAAAATATATTTTGTTATCTCTATAATAATGGCACTGGGTCTACTAGAGATATTTATTAAAATTTTAAACTTTTCGGATGTAACTAGTTTTTTATGGTGTATATATATACCAGTTTCATTAAGTTTATTTTATATAATATTAAATACCATCTGTATACGAGGAAAAAGAACCTTAAATATAATACTTTGGTTAAAATATCTATTTTGTTTATTATTTTTGATATTATGTCTTAATGCATACTATTATGGTTATATTTGTGTATTAAATCAAGATACAGCTTCTGGAGATTTTACATCGTTAATAATTGGAAACCATAATATTTTAACTGTTTTATATGGTTTTATGATAGGTGGCTTTTTTTGGTTATTTGGTGAAAAAATTTTCTGCCATATAAAAACATTTTCTTTTTATTTATATATTACAATATTAATCCTTACACCATTTTTAATGTTTTTTATTTTAGAAATTTCTTGCAATCCCCAAATAGGAAATATGAACCTCTTTAGAGTTTTACTAAACATTTTTATTATGATGTTCTTTGAAATAATAATTTTAAACTTCTTTAATAATAGAGCTTATGGATTATATGTTTTATATTCATGTGTATTAATAATTGGAGTAGCGAACCACTTTGTAGTATTGTTTCGTAATAATCCTATAATGCCTGTTGATATTTTATCAATTAAAACAGCACTATCTGTATCCAATCATTATCAATATTATCTAACAAATGGAATTACTTTATCGGTTGTTATTTTTTTACTATTAATAGGTTTAATATCATCGTTTAACAGATTAGATATTACAAATAAAATAACTAGTAAAAAAGAAGTTATTTCTCGTAAGTTTCTTTCAGTGATGGTGTTGATTTTCGGCATATTCTGGATTCATAATTCAAACTTTGAAAATGCTTATTCTATCAATATAAATTTTTGGTGGCCTGCAGCAACTTACGAAAGTGATGGCTTTGCTGCTTCGTTTATCACATTTTTACAAAAGTTGAAAGTACAGAAGCCTGATGAATATTCAAGTGAATTAGCAGAAAATATTTTAATAAATACTTCGGAAGACAGGAAACCAGCAGTTTCGTCTACTAATCAAGATCCAACAATTATTGTTGTTATGAATGAATCTTTTAGCGACTTAAGTGCACTAGGGCCTTTGGAGTGTGCTGATAGATATTTGAAAAATTTTAATTCACTTAGACATGATACGAATACTATTGAGCATGGATTAAATTATGTGTCCACCAGGGGTGGTGGAACATCTACTACGGAATTTGAGTTTCTTACTGGTAATTCAATGTCAAATTTGCCTGGAAGTAACCCATATGCTCAATTTAACTTCACTCATATTCCCAATATTATAAAAGTTGCTAAAGCAAAGGGATATAAGACAATTGCGATGCATCCTGAAGATCCTAACAATTGGCGTAGAAGCAACATATATGCTGATATGGGGTTCGATGAATTTTTGTCACTTAAGGATTTCGAAGGATATGAAACTACAGTTTGGAATAGAATAAGTGATTTAGGTGACTATAAAAAGTTAATTGATGTTTATGAAAGCCAAGAGCAGCCGGCTTTGATTTTTAATGTTACAATGCAAAATCATGGAGGTTATGATATTGATGCAATAAAAGAAGATAATAGAGTTTATATTGATGATAATTATAGTCAATACCTAGATGTGCAAGCATATGAATCATTAATTTATGAGTCAGATAATGCTTTAGGTTATTTAATGAATTATTTTAACAAAGTAGATAAACCTGTTATTATTTGCTTTTTTGGAGATCATCAGCCAGTGCTTGACAATGAGTTTGAAAGTGAACTCGTTTCAAATAAAAAAGAATATAATAATTCGGATTTATCTGTAGAAGAAAGATATTATGCTGTTCCATATTTTATTTGGAGCAATTATAAAATTGATAATACGATAGCTAGGAATAACACTGATGGGAAAAATATTACAAGTACAAATTATTTGGGCTATCAGGTACAATATTATGCAGGATTTGAATTGTCTAATTATGGAAACTTTTTGTTGTCTCTAAAAGAGCAGATTCCTGTAATTAACTTTATAGGATATTTGGGAACCGATAATCAGTGGTACTCTTTGACTGATGATTCAGGGTTTCTAACTCAACTAAATAACTATCAAATAATCCAGTATTATGCAATGTTTGATAAAAGGAAAAATATAAAATGCTTTGAGGAAAAGGAACCATAATGCTAATATTACAAATGATTTTACTTATTACTCCTGGAATAATTGCAACTTATATTTATAAATATAAGAAAAAGTGTGATCTAACTCTTAAAAGTTGGTTATATAATGTCATAAAGTTTGCCTTTATTATATTTTGGATTTTAAATGTATATCAATACTTGAGAGGTTTTGGGGATTTTGTCTGGACCAGCTTTTCAACTCAGTTTATTCTGAGGTATATACTGATCACGTTATCATTAGCAATTATTCTACCGCATATTAATCTGTTTTTATCAAGGTACTCCGATACCCCATTGTAGTTCTATTGTATTTCAAAAGGGGTGACTTCTATCAAAAATAGATAACGGTTATAATAACACCGTTATAACAACTGTAAATAAAATCCGAGGCATATGCTCGGATTTTTATTATTTTATAGGCTACCTATGATGTCGTATATTTATATTGGCAAATGATAGTGTCAAGATTGATTGTAGATAACGTATAATTAATTTCGCATATCAATTAAATAAAATGGACATGTTCCATAGCCACTTGGTAAAATAAAGTTACCACACCAAATCTCACAAAGGAGGCTATGAAACATGTCTGATAATATTATACAGCTAAGATAGTGTCAAGATTTTTTCGCAAATTGTATTTCAACCGTCTGGTAGCCGGTAGTTAGCCGGCTATGATATCAGACTCGTTTTGGAGATCCATTTCTTTTAGATGCTCCATATTCATGTAGCGCTTTGTACCCCATTGAGTCCCTGCTACGTGTCGTAGTCTGGCACATACAAGCATTAAAGCACTTTGCCCATCTTGAAAAGCACCAATTGCCCGGGTTCTACGTTTGATTTTCCGATTAAGTCTTTCGATGGTATTGTTGGTGCGGATTCTAGTCCAGTGCTGGCTAGGAAAATCCATGTATGTAAGGGTTTCCTCGATTCCGTCTTCGACCTTTTTAGCTGCTGAAGCTAATTTCATCTCGCGAAGTTTATCAGATACTTGTTTTGCCTTTTCCTTTGCAGATGCCTTGCACTCTTGAGCATGAATAGCCTTTAGAAGCATAGAGACTTCTTTCATCTTATTACGAGGAGTGGCCGAAAATATATTCCGATAGAAGTGAACCGTACATCTTTGATACTTTGCATCCGGAAATACTTCTGGAATGGATTCGAGCATCCCAAGGCATTTATCACCAATAATTAGGCGCACTCCAGCCAGGCCGCGTTCTTTTAACCATACAAAGAATGTCCTCCAGCTTTCACGATCTTCTTTCATACCTTCTGCTGCACCAATGATTTCACGGCATCCTTCTTCATTGACACCAATAGCAACAAGGATAGAGACATTTTGAACTTCACCACCCCAGCTGCGCTTTAAGTAAACACCGTCAACATAAACATATGGATAAGAACCGCTAAGTTTGCGGCTTCTCCACGTTTCTATGTGTTCATAAGCTTTTTTATTAAGATTACTTATTGTTCCAGGTGAAACTTTAGTTCCCCATAATGCCTCGGTGATATCTTCAACACGGCGAACAGAAACACCCGCGAGATACATTTCAATGAGAGCCTCTTCTACGGAGCATTCTCTGCGGCGATAGCGTTCAATAATATCAGTTTCGAACGGAACACCCTTTAGCTTTGGCATCTTTAATTTGACCTCGCCAGCTGTGGTTTGAAAGTTCCTGCTGTAATGGCCGGAACGATATCCCTTGCGTTCACCGGAACGTTCGTATTTTTCAGCATTAACAAGTTCTTCTGCTTCATGATCTAGCAAGGCATTGAGGGTTTCCTCAACGCTGTTGCGTACTAAATCTTTCAATTCATTATGGATAAGTTCCTGATTTAATTGTATAATGTTATCAGACATGTTCTATAGCCTCCTTTGGGAGTATTTCGTGTGGTAACTTAATTTTACCAAACGGCTATAGACCATGTCTATTTTTATGAAATTGAATTTGCGAAATTAATTATACGTCATCACAGCTAAATGAGGAATTAATCAAAACAGAATTAAAAGATTTAGTTCGTTCCAGTGTGGAGGAAACTCTCAATACTCTGCTTGATAAAGAAGCAGATGAATTGGTCAACGCCGAAAAATCGAGCCTTCGAGGGAATGAAAGAGGACCGGGAAAGTTGGAAAAACCTCCTAATTGAACTAAAAAGCAGAGGTCTTAAAGGTGTCCGCTTAATTGTTGGGGACAAATACCTTGGAATGCTGGAATTATTTCCACATGTGTTTCCATATACTAAATATCAGCGATGCACCGTACATTTCTATCGAAATATTTTTTCCGTTACCTCACGAAGCCGAATAAAATATATAGCTAAATGTAAAAGCAATCCATTCCCAGGAAAGTAAGGAAGCAGCACCCAAAAAGTGGTAAAAGAACTTCGAACAATCGTCTACGCCATGTGGCAGGGACCTGGGGGGGCTAAACTATATATGAATATGAAACATCTTGATCAAATGCAATCTGCTGAAGAAGTAGATCACATAGCAAGTTACCGGAATGCTACCAAACGGTTATGGAACATGTCCATTTTATTTAATTGAATTTGCGAAATTAATTATACATATCAGAAATAATATCATTGAAGAGCATTTATACTCTCAAATCCACCCACTCCATACGGAGGGTGAATCCCTGCGGTCTATAGTAAAGCAATTAGGCAATCCTAGATTGATCGTGAAAAAAATGCGAAGAAAGTTACATACAATTACTATATACAAAAAACCTCTTGCAATTTACCTCTACATAGAGTAATATATAACTACATAGAGATAATATAGGAGAAGCAATGGCAAAGACAGAGTTAAAAATCCTAATAGGCCTCCATCGGGCCGTAAACTACATTGACCGCCAATCAACCAAGATTTTTTCTGAGTACAACCTAACCATGGGCCAATTTGCCGTATTAGAGGCACTATACCACAAAGGCGACATGACCATAGGCCAAGTACAGGAAAAGATCCTAAGTTCCAGCGGAACCATTCCTCTTATTATAAATAACCTTGAGAAAAGAGGGTATCTTATAAGGAAAGCCGACAGAAAGGATAAGAGGCGATGCATTCTCCATATCACAGCTCAGGGACAGGAGTTGATTGGCCAGGTTTACCCAAGAAATGAAGCCAGGATTATTGAGTTAATGGCTCATTGGACTGATGAAGAAAAAGAACAATTGGCAATGTTATTAAAAAAGTATGGAGATGAGATTAATGGAGAGAAAGATTAAAAGACAGGTTAGAGGCTTTAGAACCCAAGACGGTGCCGGTGTAAACCTGGTCAGGGTATTAGGACATGAAACAATGGAAGAATACGATCCCATTTTGATGCTGGATTCCTTTGACAGCACAAATCCCGATGAATACACAGCTGGATTCCCCATGCACCCGCATAGGGGCATTGAAACAATCAGTTATGTATACCGCGGGCAGATGGTTCATAGGGACAGTTTAGGAAATGAAGATTCTATTTCCGACGGAGAAGTCCAGTGGATGACAGCAGGTTCCGGAATCCTGCATGAAGAGAAACTACCTGCATCAGAACGAATGCTTGGAGTACAGCTGTGGCTGAATTTACCATCTAAGGATAAGATGACCGCTCCTTCCTACCACAGCATAAAAAATGACGAGATTGAAGAGATTAATCTTGAAAATGGAAAGCTGAGACTACTTGCCGGGCAATACAAGTCCAGTAACGGATACATGGGCAGATATCTTCCTCTGGATTACTACGATATCCATCTTGATCCAAACGCTTCCATTTCCATAGATACGGATCCAAACCGCTCGGTTATGATCTTTACCCTGTCCGGAGAGGTTTCTGTCGGAGGTGAACTGGTGAGTGAGAAGACAGCAGCAAAGCTTACCTCTGGAGACAAGGTCGAGTTAAAAAGTACTGAAAAGAATGCCCAGGTGTTATTTATTAGCTCAGAGCCTTTAGGAGAGCCTATCGCCTGGGGAGGACCCATTGTAATGAATACGAAAGAGGAATTGCAAAAAGCTTTTACAGAACTGGATCAGGGAACGTTCTTACAACAGAAAATGTCATATGATAACTAATAAAATATTATAATTAGATCAGGAGGAATTAAAATGGGCATTATTGAATCATTAGAAAAGAGAAGAAGCTATTACAGCATTAATAAAGAACTTCCCGTTGATACCGGCGAAGTCATTAAACAGATTGAAAAATTAACCGAACTGGTACCTGATGCTTTTAACATGAAAAGCTCCCGCGTTGTTGTGGCGTTAGGAGAAAAGCAGGAGTTATTATGGGACGCTATCTATGACGCTTTCGGTGGTCAGGTCCCAAGAGAAAAAATTGACAGCTTTAAAGCTGGGGCGGGAACAATTCTTTATTACTACGATCAGGAGGTCGTAAAAGGATTACAGGGACAATTTCCACTGTATGCGGACAATTTTCCAGCCTGGGCGATGCAGTCCAGTGCAATGCTTCAAATAAGCATCTGGAGCGGGCTGCGGGAATTAGGGATCGGTGCTTCCTTACAGCACTATAATCCGGTTATAGACCAGAAGGTCCGCGAACTGTTTGATTTGCCGGAAAGCTATCTGCTGATTGCCCAAATGCCTTTTGGTGGTATTGTAAAGGAACCTGAAGCAAAAGAGAAGGAAGATATATCAAAACGAGTTCGGATTGAAAAATAATTTAATTATATTCTATTTCTAATTTGGAAAAGCAAGCGTACTGTTTGATTAAACGCTTGCTTTTTTATGATAATTTCTTAGTGATCTTCAAAAGCATCTTACAGATTACAAAATACTCTCCAAACCAATAAACCTCTATTAAAGCACAGGTGCCCTGGATATCAGAAAAATGAGATGAATTGTTGCATATAGTCGTTAAAAGGTTATCAAATGTGACCAATTTTTCACGAATTTTATCGACAATCTCTTACAGCACATATTGTACCCTGATTTATTAGTATAAATAGATGTTGTATTTTTACCTCTTTTTAGAAAAAAATATGGCTAAATTATTATAGAATGACAAAAAAATGTCGAATATTGCGATTTGTTTCGCTTTTCAAACAATCGAAAACGGCTTATAGTGATTACAAGAAAAGCATAAAAAGGAGGGTTTTCTATATGACAGACGCTGAGAAGCTAAGGATTATAGAGATTGAGAATGAAAGGCTTATGGAAGAGAATGAAAAACTCCATAAAGTGATTAAAAGGTTAAATCAGACGCTTAACAGATTGATAGGTCGTTACATATGCGCTGACGAGGTTGCCTGATTAGGGATAGCCGGGGAGTGCGGGGGCACTCCCGGGAGTATCCCAATCAGGGATCGATCCCGGTTTTGGAAGTGTCCTCGTTACCGGGATCTAATCCTTTGGTCTTGCGCATCAGTTCCCATATTGTTTGGTGCATCCATTCAATAGTTTTATTCAGCTTTTCATTTTCTATTTCTAATTCAGTAATGCGATCCCCCATACGGGCAATAATCTCCCGGTTGTTATTGACCTTGTGTGGCGCCAGCAGGCGTCGGACATAGGGAGAGGATGTGGCAATAATATGGGTGGAAAGCAATTCGTCCCTTGCTTCGCAGGAGAGATCCATAAAATCTTGATAACTGATGGATAAGGTTATCATATCCTCCCTGCACTTGGGGCAAACTGCGTTCCGCTGAAGCTGATAATATCCATAGTAGCCGCATTTGGGACAATAGTACACGGACAGTTCTCTCATCGGTCTCCTCCTTTTTTTACCATAAAAACAATCTACCTCTATAATATATAACGTAAAATAATTTTAATTATAACGCGAAAAGGTACAAATTATATAAAAAATTGTAAGTTTATAGAAGGTATACAAAAACCCCCGGATAATTGGTGCAGAATGCATAAAAGAGGTCCACACGCGGAAAACGTGCGGACCTCTTTATATTTGAACGGATGAATCTTTTGTAATATGTTTTTACTTTACTGGATAATGCCGTTTACATCGACAACCCATACTTTGTCATTGGAATCCTTATAATCCTTAAATCCTGCTCCAAGTTCTGGCTTTGTAGCTGACTTGGAAGAGGAAGTTGCTTTTTGGAGGGAACCGCTGGCATTTACCAGATACTGATTGCCTTCAAAGGAAATAGGAGCAACCTTTAAGTCGGCATCAGCTTCTTTTCTTAAGCCATATTCATACAGGACGTTATCACGGACACCGTGAACTCCCTGTCCTTTGTTAGTACCTTCTGTCTGGAAGAACCATACCTGATCCTCATCCAGATCTTCATTGTAAACTGTCTGCTTACCGGTAGTCATAGCACCGTCAGTTCCAAAGTAGAAATTGGCGATTCCGCCGTCTTCTAAGTTGATAACTTTCAGTCCGGTCTGCATTTCTCCATTAGTATTGAATGCATATTTTTTGGAATCAATGGTAAATAATTCAAGACCTTTTGCTGCGCAGGTAGGAGCACCGTTCTTGAAATAGAAATTATAGGTCTCTCCCTCTTCGCTGAGTCCTTCAATACCTTCGATTACCTTCCAACCGTTAACCCGTGCACCATTCTCTGGATCATAGTACTGGTATCCAGCTGCTGTAGTAGCATCTGCGGTTGCTTCGGATTCGGTTGCAGTTACAGGAAGCTTATACCAGCCTGTCTGCATGATTCCGCTTACAAAGGTATAATAGTTTCCATCGATCTTTTTGTCGACCTGGTTTTCTACCATACGGCCGCTCTTATCAAAATAGTACCAAGATTGGGTTTCATCAAGATCATCGGAATCATTTTCAAGCTGGATCCAGCCTGTTTTCATAACGCCGTCATTCTCTTGTCCTAAATAATAAATACTTCCTTCAATCTCAATCTTTCCGGTCTGCATTTCACCCTGGTCATTGAAGTAGTACAAATTATCGTTGATTTTCTGCCACTTGGAAACAACTTCCTTACCGTTTTTTCCATAGTAGTGCCATAAAAACTCAGGGGCATCAGCTGAATCCCAGAAGTTTTCATTGGTCATGGAAATCCATTTGTCAGAAACCCTTTTCCCGCTTTCATCTACGTAATATTCATCGATTTGTGAATTAATGGCGACATTGCCGTCCTCGTTTAAGTAGTACCAGTCTTCGCCGCGCTTTTTCCAGGAATCGGTTACGTAGCTGTCATTATCTTCATAAAATTTCCAGCTTCCGTTTTCCTCAACCCAGCCGAGTACTTTAGCATAGGCGGTGGCTGCTGTGCTGATTAAGCCCAGCTCTGGAGCTGCGACGGTTAAAACACCGGCAGCGGATAATACAGCCATCAATTTTAAATGCTTTTTCATAAATATGTTCTCTCCTTTTTTGCAATAAGTTTTATCGTGGCCGAAAATCCATAGTTGCATTACCCTGCGATTATACCGTATTCCGGAGTCCATTTGATAGTGTGGTTTGATGGCAGATATGGAAGGAGATAACATAAAAAGAAAAAAGAAGATAAAACCAAGGGGTCAGGAGCAACCTAAAAGAAAATAAAGTAAGAAAACTTTAAATAGGAAAAAGGGGGGGTGTGTGGTATAATCTACACGAAAGCAATGAGCAGTGCGAATTAGAGCAAGGAAAAATTTTCGTCGTGCTAGCACGTAAGAAAATTTTTCCATGTTCTAATTCATAGGGCGAATGCCCGTGAGCCTGTGAAGCCGCAGGGTTCACAGGCTGCACTGCGGACTAGAAGCTACGTGCATACACTTTGCAAGCAAGAATCTGAGCTTCAGGCAAGAGTGTGGGCTTCAAGCAAGAGACTGGGCTTCAGGCAAGAGTCTGGCTCCATCTGAGCTTCAAGCAAGAGTCTGCCTCTAAGCAAGAGTGTGGGCTTCAAGCAAGAGTGTGGGCTTCAGGCAAGAATCTGGGCTCCAAGCAAGAATCAGGGCTCCAGGCAAAAATCTGGGCTCCGAGCAAGAGTCCTCGCTGCAATCCACAACCCACACATCAATCTACAACACAAGCAACACAAGCAACACAAGCAACACAAGCAACACAAGCAACACCCCACACTGCAGACAAAAGTTCTGCACAACGAAAATAAACATCTCAAAAAGAGGAGAGAAGATCCATGAGAATGAAAGTATCCAATTATATCTCCCAGAAGTTGGTTGATTCCGGGATTACACAGGTGTTTACGGTTACAGGCGGAGGAGCTATGCATTTAAACGACGCCCTGGGGCATCAGGAGGGAATGCACTGCTTATATAACCATCATGAGCAGGCATGTGCCATA